>RZZF01000098.1 GCA_009929975.1 Clostridia bacterium | reverse complement strand
GCTTATGATATGCGTGAATCGATCGCGATCGCCCATACGACTTTTAATGTCGCCAACACACTGGTCTGGCTGCCGCTGGTCTGGCTGATGGTCCGCCTGATCCGCCTGATCATCCCCGGTGAGGATCCGGTTGTGGAAAAACGCCTCGCTTTCATCGACTACAAAGTCATCCGCAGCCCGGCGATCGCAGTTGACCTGGCGACCAAGGAACTGGCCAGAATGACGGAAATCGCCCGGCAGATGACCAACGACAGCCATGCGCTCATCAAAAATCACACCACTGAACTGGAGACACGGGTGTTCACCAATGAAGCGACGATGGACTATCTTGAAGATGAAATTGTTCGCTATCTATCGAATATTTTCCGCTCCGCCTCCATCACGGAATCCGATTCGTCACGAATCGCCGGACTGATGCATCTGACCAATGACATCGAGCGAATCGGTGATCACTGCAGCAACATCGCGGATACATCGCTGCAGATGCATGAGGCAGGGCTGACATTTTCTGATATCGCGACCAAAGAGCTTGATGAGGCATTTACCCTGGTGGAGTCCATGGTTGACAGCAGCATCACCGCTCTGCGCAACAATGACCTGGTCATCGCCGGGAAAATCATCAATCAGGAAAATCAGATGGACAAAGTCGAAGCCGCGATGCGTGAAAGCCATATGGAACGGCTGAACGAAGGCAAATGCGATCCGCGGACGACGGTCATCTTCCTCGAGATGATCCACACCATGGAGCGAATCGCCGACCACTGCCACAACATCGCTGACTTCGTTGTCAGTGATGATGATTACCAGGTTCACCAGGGCAACGACTGATACCAGGTCCCAGGCAGTCAAAAACCTCGGCAGAATAAAACTTGCCGAGGTTTTTTCGTCTTCAAGATAAACGGTCAATCAAGAATTTCAAGTTTGGCCATGCGGGCCATCATCCGTTTCTTGCCGCTGCTTTGGAACTCGATCTGCAGGATCGCGTCGCCGGCTACCGGCAGCGCGCTGACAATCTTGCCGCTGCCGAATTTTTCATGCCGGACCCGGACGCCCGGACGATAATCGGCCGGATCAATGTCCGGCAGCGGTTGAACCGGCGTTTGATGCGGACGAATGGCGCTGCCGGGGAAGACATGGCGTCCGGCCGCGTCCCGGGAAGGCGCTGAACCAGCCGGACAGGCAGCCCCTGCTGTGCCAGAATCAAAGGCCTGAAACGCGCCATGTGGTGCCTGCTGGTAGTCCGGGCGCCGGCTGCCACCGATTTCTTCAATGTACTGATCGTCAATACCCTGAATGAAATGGGCGACGGGCATGGCCATGGTCTGGCCGAATACAAGACGCGACCGTGCGGTTGTGATATACAGTTTCTGCTTGGCCCTTGTGATGGCGACATAGCCCAGCCGGCGTTCCTCTTCCATTTCCGCTTCGCTGTCCCTGGCCCGGAATCCCGGAAAAAGCCCTTCTTCCGTACCAACGAGAAACACGGTCTGGAACTCCAGACCTTTCGCGCTGTGAATCGTCATCAGTCGGACATAGTCCTGATTTTCCTTGTCCTGATCCATATCGGCATATAGCGCGGCCCGCTCCAGATACGCCCGCAGAATACCCGTCAAATCATCGATCTGATGCAGATCTTCATCTTCAGGCTGAAGTTCGGCTTCCGGCAGGGACTGCAGCTGACGCAGATTCTGCTCAAATTCCAACGCGTCAGAAATCAGTTCCTTCATATTCTCGATCCGATCCACCGCGTCATCCTTGCTTCGTTCCTGCTGATCAATGATCTCCTGAAGCAGGCCGGAATCCTGTTCAACCTGATCAAGGAAAGCGGCAAAAGTCAAATCGTCGCGGGTCAGAAGATCGCGCATTCCCTGAATCTGGGCGGCAAAGCCAAGCAGCCGTGGTGCCATGCGCTGCAGCACATCATAGCGGTCAGCCTGCTCGCAGATTTCCAGCGAACTGACCTGTTCCCGTTCAGCCAGATCTTGAACATGCGCGATGGTCACATCGCCCAGTCCCCGCCGCGGTACATTGATCACCCGGCTGAAGGCAATTTCATCGCGCGGGCTTAAAACCAGACGCAGATAAGCCAGAACATCCTTGACTTCACGACGGTCATAGAAACGGGTACCGCCGAAAATCCGGTAAAGGACACCCTGTTCACGCAGGGCGGCCTCCAGATTACGTGACAGCGCGTTGACCCGGTACAGGATCGCCATATCGCCGTAATGCTGGCCGTTTTTCACCAGCCGCTGGATCTCTGTGGCAATGTAGCGGCTTTCCTCACTGTGATTCTCCGCCCGCAGGAATGTGATCTGTTCTCCATGGCCATGGTCAGTCCACAGCGCTTTTTCCTTGCGGCCGGTATTTTCCCGGATCACCTGATTGGCCGCTCCCAGAATGGTCTTGGTTGAGCGGTAGTTCTGTTCCAGCTTGATCACCTTGCAGCGTTTGAAATCCTTTTCGAAATCAAGAATATTCTGGATATTGGCGCCACGGAAGCTGTAGATGGATTGGTCATCATCACCGACCACACAGAGATTGCCATGTCCGGCCGATAACATGTGCACCAGCTGATATTGGGCATGATTGGTATCCTGGTATTCATCCACCAGAATATACTGAAAGCGGGACTGGTACTCTGTCAGAATATCATCGTTTTCACGGAGCAGACGCACTGCCTCGAATAAAATGTCGTCAAAATCCATGCTGTTGCTCTGGCGTAATTTTTCCTGATAGGCCTGATAGACCTGAGCAACCCGGCTTTGGCGGTAATCCGAACCGGCTTGACTGATAAACGCCTCAACATCAATCAACGAGTTCTTGGCCGAACTGATCTGACTGTGGACCGCCCGGGCGTTGAAGGCCTTCTCATCAATTTTCAGTTCCTTGAGACAGGCTTTGACAACTTTCATCTGATCATCGGTGTCCAGAATGGCGAAATTTCGCTCAAAACCGAGCCGATCGGCGAAACGCCGCAAGATCCGCATCATCATCGCGTGGAACGTGCCGACCCACATCGATCGCGTGACGGAGCCGATCAGCTCCTCAATCCGGTGTTTCATCTCAGCCGCGGCTTTGTTGGTAAACGTGATGGCCAGTATGGCCTGAGGCCGTACATTCCGTACGGTAATCAGCCAGGCGATCCGATGCGTGATCACACGGGTTTTTCCCGAACCGGCCCCGGCCAGGATCAGCAGTGGACCCTGGTCATGTTCAACCGCCTGCCGCTGCTGGGGATTGAGTCCTTCCAGCAGTTGACGGGGATCCATCCTGACAGATGGACGGTCGGCGCGATCGGAAGCGGCCGCCGGCGATGTTGTTTGATCTGAATGCATCAGCTGATCGAATAAATCCACAATATAGGCCTCCTGAAAAATCAGTCGTTCAAGTATGACACAATCCCCGGCTGAAGGCAAAAGGATCATCTGGTTTCCTGCGCCAGAGAATGTCCCTGATCTATTTTAGCGAAACTCAAACATTTGTTCAACCGTATAAAAGGCCGTCGGAGGTATTCCGGCGGCCTTGTGCTGAGACAGATGGCATAGTGGCTGAGATCAGGTCATCAGACCGTCATCAGTAAATCGGTTCCAGTAAACCGTAGTTCCCGTCATTGCGTTTATAGACAACACAGACTTTTCCCGTTTCCGCGTTGAGGAAAGAAAAAAAGCTGTGATTCAACATTTCCATCTGGATGATGGCTTCTTCGGAATCCATCGGAACAAGCTCGAATGTCTTGCGCCGGATGATTTTGGACTCTGCCTCCTCCGATTCAGTCGAATCCGGCTGGGCCTTGAGGTATTCTTTCAGATAGGCATAATCATGAATCTTCTTCTCAATTTTGGTTTTATGCTTGCGGATCTGACCTTCCAGAACATCAATCGTCTGGTCGAGCGCGGAAAACACATCGTCAGCACTGCTTTCCGCGCGATAGACATGTTTGCGGATCTTCATGGTCACCTCAATGATCTTCAAATCCTTTTCCGCCCGGACTTTGACAAAAGCATCAGCTTCATCACCGAAAAATCGATCGAACTTGCTGATTTTCTCTTCGATGCGCGCTTGAAGCTGCTGCCCTACCTTCATGTTTCTGCCATTGATGTTTACCTTCATGAATGACCGCTCCCTTCTGATTCAGATAACAGTTACGACAAGATCCAGGCGATCAGCCTGTTGGATCCTGTCTCTATTATAACTGAAGAAACCGGCCGACGTGTACCCCATATTACTGCAGGGATAAATCCAGTCTGTTATAATTAAAGCGTTGTGAAATGATTGATCAGGCAGGAGGCCGGCATGGACACCATTGAGCTCTCAGTCATCGTTCCTGTTTACAATGAGGAAGCGGTCATCACCGAGACCAATCATCGTCTGCTTGCTGTTCTTGACAGTCTGGCGATCCCCTTTGAGCTGATTTATGTCAACGATGGCAGCCGGGATGGCTCCGCCGCGCTGCTGCGTACGTTCTGCCGTCAGGACCACCGTGTCAAGATGCTGGCGCTGTCGCGAAACTTCGGCCATCAGACGGCGATTACAGCCGGTATGGACCATGCGGCCGGACAGGCGGTTGTCATCATCGACGCTGATCTGCAGGACCCGCCTGAAATTATACCCGAAATGATCCGGCGATGGAAGGATGGCTATGACGTCGTCTATGGCCGCCGCATCTCACGCGAAGGCGAACGTTGGAGCAAAAAGCTGACCGCACGCCTGTATTATCGTCTGCTGCGCCGCATGACCGATGTTGAGATTCCGGTTGATGTGGGTGATTTTCGTTTGATTGACGCCAGAGTCCGCGACGCGCTGATGAAAATGCCTGAGCACAATCGCTATGTCCGCGGCCTGATCAGCTGGCTTGGTTTCCGCCAGACCAGCACCGATTATGTGCGGGCCCCGCGCTTTGCCGGCGAAACCAAATATCCGCTGCGCCGCATGATCAAGCTGGCGGTCGACGGCATCACATCATTTTCCTACAGACCATTGAAACTGGGAATCGGCCTGGGCATCGCGCTCTCGCTGCTCAGTTTTCTCTTTCTTGTTTTTGTTTTTGCCGCCCGGCTGTTTGATCTGGTCGTGATGGAACCGGGATATGCCTCGTTGATGTGTGTTCTGCTTTTTTTCTTCGGGATCATGCTGATCATGCTGGGTGTGATCGGCGAGTATATCGGCCGGATCTTTGAAGAAGTCAAGGGACGTCCGCTTTACATCATCTGTGACAAGGAGGGGGATCTTTCTCCGTCCGGACGCCATCCGGCGACAGATGCGTAAACGCATGCGGCAGCAGCTGCTCCATCGTCAATCTGAGATACTGGCCATCCGGACGGGCGGCCACCAGCATGAAATCCGGAGTGGCGAATTCGAGCATGACTTGACGGCAGATCCCACAGGGCATGCAATAGTCGTCTGACCCACAGATAACCGCCAGCTGGCGGATCCGCCGCTGTCCCTCAGAAACGGCTTTGAAAATCGCGACGCGCTCCGCGCAGCAGGTTGCGCCAAAGGAAACATTTTCCACATTGCAGCCGCTGAACAGGTGGCCATCCTCTGTTTCCAGCGCGGCTCCGACCCGAAAGCCGGAATAAGGCGCATGGGCCTGCTCTCTGGCCTGACGGGCCGCTTCAATCAATTCATCCATGTGGTACGACATGCAATCACCTGCCTCAGGCCCATTATAGCAAAAAGAGACCGTATCCGGCCGGATACGGTCTCTTCAGGATGAATCTTCAGATCATGTTGATCAGAGTTTACCGTCTTTTTTCGCCATGAAACGAACCAGATCAACACAACGGTTGGAATAGCCCCACTCATTGTCATACCAGGACACGATCTTGAAGAAGCGCTTTTCGCCCGGCAGATTGTTCTGCAGGGTTGCCAGGCTGTCATAGATGGATGAACGCTGGTCATGGATGAAGTCGGTCGAAACCAGCTCCTCATTGCAGTAGCCGAGAATATCTTTCAGATAGGTCTCTGAGGCGGCTTTCAGCTTGCTGTCGATCTCTTCAATCGAAGTGTCACGGGACGCGGTAAAAGTCAGATCCACAACGGACACGGTCGGTGTCGGAACGCGGAAGGACATACCGGTCATTTTACCTTTGACCTGAGGCAGAACCTGACCGACGGCCTTGGCCGCACCGGTGGTTGAAGGAATGATGTTGATCGCGGCGGCACGGCCACCACGCCAGTCTTTCTTGGACGGACCATCAACGGTCTTCTGGGTCGCGGTATAGGAATGGATCGTGGTCATCAGGCCCTGTTCAACGCCGATGCCTTCTTTGAGAAGAACATGGACAACCGGTGCCAGACAGTTGGTCGTGCAGGACGCGTTCGACACGAGGTTATGCTCGGCTGTGTCATATTCACTCTCGTTGACGCCCATGACGATCGTTTTGACATCGCCTTTACCGGGAGCTGAAATGATGACCTTCTTCGCGCCGGCTTCGAGGTGCCCTTTAGCGGCATCGGAGCTGGTGAAAAGTCCGGTTGATTCGATAACATACTCGACGCCGAGTTCGCCCCAGGGCAGATCGGCCGGATTGCGCTGAGCCATGACACAGCGGACTTTATTGCCATTAACAACCAGCACATCATTGTCTGCGGCATCCGGTGAGCTCTTTTCCGTGGTGACCGGGTGCTTGAACTGGCCCTGTGTTGAGTCGTACTTAATCTGATATGCGAAATAATCCGCATCCGTTGAGATATCGGCGACAGCGACGACGTCGATCTCCTTGCCGAGCAGGCCCTGATCACAGATCGCCTGGAAGACCATCCGGCCGATGCGGCCAAATCCGTTGATACCAACTTTGATTGCCATGTTGTTTCCTCCTGTATTTTCCCCCCGAAAGGGTCATTCAATTAAATCATCATTCTAATTCTATCGGAAATCAGCCGCAATTTCAATGAAAACATTCTGTCAGGCTGGCTAAACATCCAATGATTTACGATCACATCACTGAACGTTTTCTCTATTTTATCCCGTTTCGTAAACGTGTGCAGGCTTAGTTATTCAACTTTACTTGTTTTCTTGAACAA
>RZZF01000400.1 GCA_009929975.1 Clostridia bacterium | reverse complement strand
CCGCATTATTGCCACCTTGGAAATGCAAATATTGGGGTTCATCATCATGCTCATGCTGGTGGTGATTCCCTACCAAAATAACGCGGTATCCATCGCGGATGTACGGTACACGGTTACCAGCACGTCCTGTAACGTCGCGGATGTATCAGGCTCCGGGGATGACACAGGTAAATCAGCCGATGATGTGTTCTCAGATCTCAGCGGCGCCGGTTCATCCGTTCGAGTGCCTGTAGCTTGGGGGCTTGTTGAGTATCTTTCTAGCTCAATAACCTACACGGCAATCAAATCGATCGGGTGTGCGGCCAGTTACGACGACGTGCTGTATAAAATCTCGACTGCTTCTATCGACGACACCCAAGTCCTGGATCGTCTGGAGGAATTCAATCAGCAGTGCTACCGACCCGCACTCGCTGACCTGCAACAGAATGGTTTGCCGGCTGGTCAGACACGTGACCAGATGGAAGCGTGGGAAGACCCCAGCTATATCGGCTCCGATGTGTTGCTGAATACCCCTGGCCGATATTTTCAGTCGGATCAGGCTTACATCCATCATGCCGAGCGGTATGGGTTCTCCTACATCCCGACACCGGGATCGCTTGATGAGCAACATGATGAAGCCACTTTCGGGGCTACTGTAACCTGCAAGGAGCTTTGGGAAGGACGAGGCAACGTGCCTGGCTTGAAAGAAGTGGTATTTGAGTCCATTACGGATACAGATGATGGTGAAGATGCCTGGGATGACTGGGATGAGTATGGCTCAGAGTTGTACGGCACACTGACGGACGACGAGCAGAAAGACACCTTTCTAAAAGCTGTGCTGGATGCAAACGCGGGTAACTATACAGCTGTTGATGATATCAGCGTCTCGGGCGGGGACCCTGTTGAGCGTAGCTGGAGGGATCCGCAAACCTACATGGATGGATTAACCAACTTGGTGGCTGGTGGTATAGCCGCTTGGGATGGTGCCAGTACGTGGGCGCAGTTCGTCGTGATTAAAAACGCGATGAAAACAGCTGTTCCGATGCTGATTGCGATGGCGCAGGCATTGGTGGTCATTGTTGCTCCACTGGCGATGGTCTGGTCCTGCGCTTCCTTGAGCAGGCTGGCCGTGCTCAGTACGCGCACGGCGCGCTCCAGCCCCAGCGCGTCCGCGCCGGTCACCACCAGACGGTTGACGCCGTTTTCCCGGCCGACAGCCAGCGCCCCCTGCCCGGCGCCCAGCACAGGCAGCGGCAGTCCGCCCGTAACGTTGAGCCCGACATACAGCTTGTTGGCCTGATCCGCGTTCTCCGTTTGGGAAACCGCGATATCCAGATCATCGCGGTAGGGATAGCTTGTGCCCACCGCCGACGCCGCCTGCAGCATGGCAGACAGCTCGTTGATGCCCGCATTAGCCGGAATGATGAATTCCGCGGCCAGCGCGCCGGTGGCGACG
>RZZF01000097.1 GCA_009929975.1 Clostridia bacterium | reverse complement strand
GATGGATGCTTCAGGTCAAACCTAACAGTTTCTGATGAGACAGCAGACGGTTCCGACGGATCATCCTCCACCGCTGCCTTCTGTTCTGACGCCGGCCATTTTTCCTTAACCTGCCGCACAAGATCCCGGCCGCCCCGCAAGAGCCGGTGCGACAAATTTCCCAGACCCTTTGCCGTCTGCCGCGAAGCATATGAAACCCACTGGCTGAACTGTCTCAGCCGGTTCAGGATTGTCTGACGGATCATCTGCCAATTGATCGGCTGGTCGTCGCTTTGCTTTGCCACCAGATAATTTCCTTTCATCCTTGCAATAGGACACAAGGAATTATAACGCAAAACTGAATAAATTTCATCTTTCCGGCGACTCAACGGTACTCTGAACGGCATCAAGGGATATTCAGATATCAACAGACATGAGAACGAACAAAAGTTTGACAATCATCCGTACGTTTGCTATATTATTGGCGAACCAGATGTGCTTATATCGATTCGGAGGTGCTGAATGGCGACCTATCGTTTTACCCGGGCCAATGTTGAAAATACCGTGAATATGATTTATGACTTCATTGTTGAGTATATTCAGCGGGAGGGCTATCCACCTGCCGTCCGTGATATCTGCAACGGAGTCGGTATCAAGTCGACTTCCACCATTCATGGCCACCTCAAGCGCCTGCAGGAAAGCGGCCGGATTGAGTATACCGCCGGAAAGCGCCGGGCGATCACTGTCCCGGAAGTCGAAGGCAACCGGGTCATTGCCCTGCCGGTCATCGGACAGGTCACAGCTGGAGTGCCGATTCTGGCACAGGAAAATATCGAACGGACACTGCCGCTCCCCGCGGAGTATTTTTCAGATGACGGTGATGTGTTCGCCCTGAAAATCAGAGGCGACAGCATGATCGGTGCCGCGATTCTGGATGGCGACTATGTCATCGTCCGCAAACAGAGCACCGCCACTCCCGGCGATATTATTGTTGCCCTGATCGGTGACGAGGCAACGGTGAAAACTCTGGCGAACGAAAACGGGAAAATGTTTCTGCAGCCGGAGAATCCCGCTTATGAGCCCATCCCCTTCGACCACGCCGACTGTCAGGTATTAGGCAAGGTCTGTGGTGTATTCAGGACCGGTGTCTGAACCTCCCTGCCGATAAGCATCATTAAAGATATAATTGACGGTTTGTTTCGGGTTGACCGCGACAATCGCGTTTTTGTAGACCAGATACTGGCGGCCCTCCGTTTCCAGAATGATGGATTGATGGTCAAAGCCGATGATCTGGCCATTTTTATGTGACTGGTCAAGCAGCTGGATACTGACTTCAACCTGTTCCCGACGGCAATGATTGAGAAACACGTCCTGCAGCCTGATCTGATGATTATTGTCTGACCGCTTGTGCTGCAGAGCCGCCATACTGCGATATTGTCCCATGAAGTCCTCCTCAAATGTCCTGATGACCTGATCATAAACAAAAAACAACCAGCCGGACAATGGGCTGAAGACAAAAAAAGACATGACGGGTCAGCTGGCGCACAAATCAGCGCTAATTCAGCCGGTCGACTGGTCGTCAGGCCTGATCCAGGCCGGTTTTCAGCGTCCGCAGAACGTGATCCACCACTTCCTGGCTGGTCTTATTGTTAAGCCAGACCATGGAGGGAATGCGCCTGAACCAGGTCAGCTGACGTTTCGCATAGCGGCGGCTGCCCATCCTGATCTGTTCGATTGCCTGTTCCAGCGTAGACCGTCCCATAAGATAGTCGATCATCTCCTTGTAGCCGATCGCCTGCAGACAGGTGCTTTCCGCATCGATTCCCAGATCAAGCAGCCGCTGAACCTCCGCGATCAAGCCGGCATCCAGCATCTCATCAACCCGTCGGTTGATCCTCTCATATAAAACCGGTCGCTCATGGTTGAGACAGAAACAGACAAATGGAAACTGCGGGCCGCGGCGCGAACGTCGATTATGTTCTGTTTTGGTCATGCCTGTCAGGTAAAAAAGCTCCAGTGCCCGCAGTGTCCGCCGCTGGTCGGTCGCTGCGATAGCGGCGGCCGCTTCGGGATCAATCCGGATCAGTTCGGCACGAAGCGCTGGCAGCCCTTCGACCTCCACCCTCCTCTTCAACCGCTCTTTCAACCGGCTGTCAGAAGGGGTGTCGCTGAAAACAAGGCCATCAAGCAGCGCGCTGATGTATTGTCCCGTGCCGCCACAGACAATCGCCGTTTTACCACGGGACCTGATCTCCCGCAGCACCGTTTCAGCCATCTGGCTGTATTTCGCGACACTGAATGGTTCGCCGGGATCAAGGATATCAATCAGATGATGTGGGATTTTTGCCTGTTCATCCGCGCTGGCCTTGGCGGTACCGATATCCATACCGCGATAGATCTGCATCGAATCCGCGCTGACAATCTCTCCGTCCAGATGACGGCAGAGCGACAAGGCCGCTGCCGTTTTACCGCTGGCGGTCGGTCCCGCGATGATGATCACCGGACGGTCCGATTGCTGGTTGAGGATCGATTCACTTGCCATCAGACAATCCTGCGGAAACGTTTTTCCAGCTCATAGCGGCTGATGCGGACGACAACCGGACGACCATGCGGACATTGATAGGGATTATCGAGTGTCTGCAGATCTGCCAGCAAAGTCTCGATTTCTGCAGCGTCCAGATGATCATGCGCCTTGACAGCGGCTTTGCAGGCCATGGTATAGAACAATTCCGACACACTGTCCTCACCTTCCATCGGAGCGTCCATCAGCTGATCGAGCGCGACCCGGAACGCTTGTTCCGGCTGCAGATTATGCCGGCCGCCATCGGGAATCGCGCGGATCAGGATGACCCGGTCACCGAAGGGTTCGAGATCAAATCCAAGTGTTTCAAGTGCAGGCTGTTCCTGACGGATCCACTGCATTTCAGCGGCTGAAACCCCCAGTTGCAGCGGAACCAGCAGCTGCTGGGATGAAGCGGTCAGGTCACCGGACTTCAGCCGGGCCTGATGCCGTCGGACCAGTTCCTCAAACAGGATTTTCTCATGTGCGGCATGCTGGTCAATCAGGAGAAAATCATCCTGGTATTCCAGGAGCAGATAAGTATGGAAGAGGTGTCCGATATAGCGGGCAGATGACAGAATATTAATTGTGGCTGGATCATTGACTGACGATTCCGCTGCCGGTGTTCCCGTCGGTTCGGCCAGTGGCAGGCTCACCTCCTGCTGCTGTGCCGGACAACTTTCATCGCGGCAGCGCTTGTCACGCGACAGCGCGGCCCGATCCAGTTCAAGCTGCCTGGCGGCCGGCTCATGGCGCAGAGACATCTGATCATGATCCGGACGGCCCCGACCGGTTTGCGTTCCGCCGGGTTCAGATGCCGGCTCTGAAGTCGCTGAAGAAGTCCGTGCCTGGTCCTTTGTCAGTTCTTCAGCCGATACTCCTGATGGACCGGTCTCCGGCAGTGTGGCCTCGCTGAACAGGGCCTGGCGGACGGCATGATAGACAGCCCGGAAGACTTCCTGATCATTCCAGAAGCGAACTTCCATTTTCTGGGGATGCACATTCACATCGATCAGATGCATCGGGATCTGCAAGGCCAGTACGGCAAACGCGAACCGTCCTTTCATCAGCAGGGTCTTATAGGCTTCGTCAAGCGCGGCGGTCAGGACACGTGAACGAATCACCCGTCCATTGACGAGAAAAATCTGCTGGCTGCGGCTGCCGCGGGCAATCTCCGGTCGGCCGACCTGCCCGACGATCAGAACCGGCGGTTGTTCGGCCTTGATGCTCAGGCAGGCTTTGGCGATATCCCGACCGAACAGGGCATAGATCGTACTGCTCAGATCATGGTTGCCGGGAGTGTGCAGGATTTCCTGATCATTATGAAGCAGACGGAAGGACACATCAGGCCTGGCCAGCGCCAGCCGGGTCACGATATCGGTGATCACGCCGGCTTCCGTCGCGTCTTTGCGCAGGAACTTGAAGCGGGCCGGCACATTGAAAAACAGATTTTCAATATTGATCACGGTCCCGTCCGGACAGCCGGCCGGCCCCGAATCTTCCAGTGTTCCGCCATTGATCTTCAACGCGAATCCCTGATCGGCACCGGGCTCCCGGGTCTGCAGGTTCACCTGCGAAACCGCGGCGATGCTGGCCAGTGCTTCACCGCGAAAGCCCATCGTCGTCAGGTGATCGAGATCTTCGATAAGCCGCAGTTTACTGGTCGTATGCCGGCCGAATGCCAACAAGGTGTCTTCCGCTGACATACCGCAGCCATTGTCGCTGACCTTGATCTGGCGGACGCCGCCCTGGCGAATCGTGATGTGAATCGTATCAGCACCGGCGTCCAGGCTGTTTTCGACCAGTTCCTTGACGACCGATGCTGGTCGTTCAACCACCTCGCCGGCTGCGATGCTGTTGGCGGTCTGAAGATCAAGCGGTTTGATGCGCGGCATGGTGATCACTCCTCTTTGGGCTGGCCGGCCTGCCGCTGCAGATCCGACAGCAGGTTCAAGGCGTCCAGCGGTGTCAGTGTAGGTACATCGAGTGTCTGCAGACGCTGAATAATTTTATCGGCCTTCTGCATCGCGGCACTGGATGAGAAAAGATCAATCTGACCATCCATCGGTCGGGTGTGATGCCGTATTTTCAGACGCTGCCGGCCCATGTTGTCTTTCTCCAGCTGGATCAGCAGTTCGCGGGCACGCTCGACGACAGCAGACGGAACACCGGCCAGTCGTGCGACTTCAATGCCATAACTTTCGTCCGACCCGCCGCGGCTGATTTGATGGAGCAGGATGACCTCGCCATCTTTCTCGCGGATTTCGACATGGCAGTTGAACACGCCGGGCAGCACCTGCTCCAGATCGGTCAATTCATGATAATGTGTCGCGAACAGGGTCCGGCTGCCCAGCGCCTGCTGATCAGCGATGTATTCAATGACTGACCAGGCGATCGACAGACCATCATAGGTGCTGGTGCCCCGGCCGATCTCATCGAGAATCAGCAGGCTGCGCGATGTGGCATGCCGCAGGATCTGCGCCACTTCAGCCATTTCAACCATGAATGTCGACTGGCCCGAAGCGAGATCATCAGACGCGCCGACCCGGGTGAAGATTCGATCCGCCAGGCCGATTCGGGCAGACGCCGCTGGTACAAAACTACCGATCTGGGCCAGCAGGACAATCTGCGCGACCTGGCGCATGAACGTTGATTTTCCGGCCATATTGGGTCCGGTCAGAATCATGACGCGCAGATCCTGCCGGTTCATCTCAAGGTCATTCGGGACGAAGCCGCCCGGTTCCAGTGTTTTTTCAACCACCGGATGGCGCCCCTGGCTGATCATCAACTCATCACTGAGGGATAATTCAGGGCGGCAGTAATTGTCTCGCTCAGCCAGTTCAGCCAGACCCTGTACGACATCCAGAACCGCCAGCGCCGAGGCATTGGCCTGCAGCGTGTCGAGGTGACCGCCGACCTGGTCGCGCAGATCGCAGAACAGTTCATATTCCAGGGCCAGTACTTTCTGTTCAGCCCCCAGAATCGTATCCTCGATTTCCTTCAGTTCCGGCGTGAAGTAGCGTTCCCCGTTCGCCATCGTCTGCTTGCGGATATAATGCTCCGGCACCTGGCTGAGATTTGATCGCGTCACTTCGATATAGTAGCCGAAAATCCGGTTGTAACGGACTTTCAGGCTTTTGATTCCGGTGTTCTCCCGTTCGCGGGATTCCAGATCGATGATCCAGTTCTTGCCGTCAACCGCAGCTTCGCGCAGCCGGTCAACCTCGGCATTGCATCCCGCGTGGATCAGGCCGCCTTCCCTGACACTGATCGGCGCGTCCTGAGAAATCGCCGACGTCAGAAGTTCTGCCAGTTCCTGCAGCGGATCAATCGTCCGGGCCAGTTCATGCAGCCACGGATCTTCAGCCTGCTGCAGGACCAGATCACGGATTGACGGCAGTTTGCCCAGCGTCGCGGCCAGTGCCAGCAGATCGCGGGCGTTGACCGATGCCAGTGCGATCTTGCCGGTCAGCCGTTCCAGATCATGCATGCCGTTGAGATGATCGCGCAGTTCCTGGCGAAACATGAAATGAGCGGTCAGATCCGCCACCGCGGCCTGGCGCTGGTTGATCAGACTGATACTGAGCAGCGGCTGTTCAACCCAGCGGCGCAGCAGCCGTCCGCCGGCTGATGTCAAGGTCCGGTCAATCGCCCAGAGCAGGCTTCCCTTGCGGTTCTTGTCACGCAGGGTCTCAGTCAGTTCAAGATTACGGCGGGCTGTCGGATCCAGATTCATATAATCAGACAGATGATAGACTTCAACCGGGCGCAGATGGCCGGGACGGACGCGTTGAGTCCGGGTCAGATAACTGATCAGCGCAGCAGCCGCCTGAGTCCACAGCGCATCCTGATGATCGGCTTCAGGAAAGGCTTCTTCTGCCTTTTCCAGCGACCAATCGACGTCAGGACATACTGTCGTCGTGAGGTCATATCTTAATTTGAGTGTCTCAGAGACGGCTGAATCGAGAAATTCCTGATTGCAGAGAACTTCTGCCGGCATGAACCGGGCGATTTCCGCCTCCAGGCGATCACAGGTCGCTCCCGTAATCAGTGAAGTCGCTTCAAACGAGCCGGTCGTCAGATCGGCGACGGCAATACCGAAATAGCTCTTCAGGGCATAAACCGCCATCAGATAGTTGTTTTTCTTGTCGTCCAGCAGTGCGGGATCGGTGACAGTCCCCGGTGTGATGACCCGGATAACTTCACGACGGACGATGCCCTTGCTTTGGCTGGGATCCTCGACCTGCTCACAGATCGCCACTTTATGACCCTGATTGATCAGACGGCTGATATAACTGTCAGCCGCGTGATACGGGACCCCACACATCGGTGCCCGCTCATTCTGACCGCAGTCGCGGCCGGTCAGCGCCAGATCAAGATCACGCGACGCGGTCAGCGCGTCATCAAAAAACATCTCATAGAAATCACCGAGCCTGAAGAACAGGATACAGTCCGGCCACTGCTCCTTTTGTTCGAGATACTGCCGCATCATCGGCGTCAGCTTATCCATATCCAGATCAGCCCGATGC
>RZZF01000096.1 GCA_009929975.1 Clostridia bacterium | reverse complement strand
CATCGTCAGAATGGCCGGGTCAGTGACGATAAACGCGTCAGGCCCCGTATCACCAATCAGTCTCAACTGGTCTTCCATTGCCGGGAAATCCCGCTACCGGGCGAGAATATTCACCGCGACATAAACTCTGACCTGATGCTGATGGGCATAGTCAACCGCTTCACGCAGCCGCTCAGCCGTCAGGCTGGCTGACGCGGAACGCAGACTGAAATCGCCTGCGCCGACATAAACGGCGTCCGCGCCGTACCGGATCGCTGTCTCCAGTTTTTCCAGAGAGCCGGCCGGTGCCAGAAGTTCAAGTTCAGGTGTTGTCATCAGGCGGCCTCAATCCTCGGTTTCAGCAGCTTCCGCATCCGCCTTGTCCCTGTCATACCGCGCGATGTTGGCTTCATGCTGCTCGAAGGTCTCAGCGAAAGCCGTTGTTCCGTCATAAGCCGCCGAGAAAAACCAGTATTTGTTCGTTTCAGGGTACAGCGCAGCGAGAATCGCGTCGCGGCCCGGGGAACAGATCGGTCCGGGCGGCAGGCCTCTGTGCTGATAGGTGTTGTAAAGAGAATCTGAATACATATTCAGTTCATACTGTGACAGCCACATCTTCGGCTCAAGATTGTGCTCCTTGCGCAGATAATTGATGGTCGGGTCCGCGCTGAGTGTCCAGTTTTCATCATTCAGGCGCTTCCAGTAGACCCCGGCGACCGAGCGCATCTCCTGCCCGTCTCTGGTCTCCAGCTGGATGATCGACGCAAGCGTCATCACCTCATCCATGGTCAGGCCCATCTGTTCCGCGCGTTCAAAGTACTTTCCATCATCCTCGTCCAGTTTGCGCTCAGTGTTGTTGAGAAACGTGCGGAGGATGGTTTCCTCATTTGTGTTCAGGTCGAACTCATAGGTATCGGGAAACAAGTAGCCCTGCAGCAGCCAGTCCCTGCCTTCACGGTTGTCGATATCTCGGATGAACTCGTAATCAAGAAAAAACTGGGGGTTTCGGACCATGTTATCCAGCCGGGTCTCGTCAAAGTTGACATGGGCGTCACGCAGCAGCTGCTTGACCTCACGATAAGTCAGTCCTTCCGGAAAAGTCACCCGGACCGCCTGTGGCTTCTGGACGAGGCTGTACATGATCTCATCATAGTTCATGGTTTTAAGAACAAAATGGGTGCCGGCCATATACGCTCCGTCAAAGCCGTTGAACTTGGACAGCATCGTGAAAACAAACACATTCTTGATGACACCCTTTTCCTTGAGCAATTCAGCGATGTCGCGGGTATCGGCCGCACGGGGAATCACCAGTTCAACCGCGTTCGTCGTATCACGATCAATCTCACCGTTCATCGACCCGCCCGTGCCATATTGCTCATCGAGACGGTCGAAGCGTTCATTTTGCGAAAGAACATAACTGAATCCGAAATAGAATCCGGCAGCGGATACAGCCAGTAAAGCAAAGACAACCAAAACGATCGTAATGGTTCGTGTAATGCTTTTGGCAATCATGCAGTTACCTCCCTGATCGGCAGCGGATCAGTTCTCAGATCCGAGAGCGCTGTTTGGCACGCAGATCAGCGTTCAACAGCCGCTTGCGCAGGCGGATCGATTTCGGTGTGATCTCGATCAGTTCATCATCACCGACGAATTCCAGACACTGCTCAAGGCTCAGATTATTGGGTGTGACCAACCGCAATGCGTCATCCGAACCTGAGGCGCGCATATTCGTGACATGCTTGCGCTTGCAGACATTCACGACGATATCTTCATTTTTCGGAGTGCTGCCAACGATCATGCCGGCATAAACCTGTGTTCCGGGTCCGATCATCAGACTGCCCCGTTCCTGGGCATGATAGAGACCATAAGCCATCGCCTCGCCTGATTCCCAGGCGACCAGCACACCGTGGCTGCGTGTTTCAATATCGCCTTTGAGAGGCTCAAACCCGTCAATAACGCTGTTCATTATACCATTGCCCTTTGTGTCGGTCAAAAACTCGGAGCGATAGCCGATCAGGCCTCGTGAGGGGATACGGAACTCCAGTCGGGAGTATCCTTTCTCCGGCGGCAGCATGTTGATCAGTTCCGCGCGGCGTCCGCTCATCTTCTGAATGACGGCACCGACGAAATTTTCCGGTACATCAACCATGACCAGTTCAACCGGTTCAACTTCAACCCCGTCAATCGTCTTGATGATGACGCGGGGTTTTGACACCTGAAATTCATAGCCTTCGCGCCGCATCGTCTCGATCAGGATTGAAAGATGCAGTTCTCCGCGGCCTTTGATAATGAAGGATTCCGTCGTGTCCGTCTCCTCCAGCCGCATGGAAACGTTCGTCTCCATCTCGCGGAACAGGCGTTCCCTCAACTGACGCGAGGTGACGAAGCGGCCCTCATTGCCGGCGAAAGGACTGTCGTTGACACTGAAGGTCATAGCGATCGTCGGTTCATCAATATTGATGAAGGGCAGCGGTTCAGGATGCTCGCGGTCGCAGATCGTATCACCGATATTGATTTCCGGTATACCAGCCAGACAGACAATCTCGCCGATACCAGCCTGCTCGATTTCCGTACGGTGCAGCCCTTCGAAGCGAAACAGCTTGACCACCCGGGCGGTGGTCACACTCTGGTCGTCAAAGCCGCAGACAGAAACGGTCTGGCCCTGGCGCACCGTGCCGCGTTCCACGCGTCCGATCGCGATCCGGCCGATGTAATTGTCATAGTCGATATTCGATACGAGCAGCTGTAAAGGCTGGTCAGGATCACCTTTCGGACTGGGGATGACTGAAATGATCGCCTCATAAACCGGCCTGAAGTTGAAGTCCAGGTCAGTTTTTCCGGTAAAGGCCGTCAGGTCTTTTAGATTTGCCGACGCGTACCCATCCCGGGCGGACGCGTAAAGAACCGGAAAATCGAGCTGATCGTCATCGGCACCGAGTTCAATGAACAATTCAAGCACCATGTCCTCAACTTCCGCCGGGCGGGCGTCAGGACGGTCGACTTTATTGATCAGAACGATCGGCAGAAGACCCATGTCAAGCGCTTTACGCAGAACGAACCGGGTCTGCGGCATCGGGCCGTCATAAGCGTCGACGACCAGCATGACACCATCAACCATTTTCAGGATCCGCTCCACCTCACCGCCGAAATCAGCATGTCCCGGTGTATCAACGATATTGATCCGGATTCCGTTATATTCGATCGCGGTATTTTTGGCCAGGATGGTAATACCGCGCTCCCTCTCAAGATCATTGGAGTCCATGACCTGCTCAACAACCTGCTCATTCTCGCGAAAGATACCGCTCTGGCGGAGCAGCGCGTCCACAACGGTTGTTTTACCATGGTCAACATGGGCAATAATCGCAATATTGCGAAGTTCCTCATTCTGTTTGATCACGTTTGTGTTTCTTCCTTCCTGTCAATCCCGGCCGCAGCGCAGCCGCAGTATTATGATTTTTCTGTTTTGGGCCGCAGCAGGAACCAGAT
This sequence comes from Clostridia bacterium, assembly GCA_009929975.1. Classification (GTDB taxonomy): domain Bacteria; phylum Bacillota; class Clostridia; order Saccharofermentanales; family UBA5734; genus SLHU01. Next base: position 3,617 of record RZZF01000096.1, on the reverse strand, counting down.
CGGGCTGCCGTCAAAACCGAAGTTGATCCGCAGCTGGTTCTCAAGATACCGCTCATAGGAGTAGTGCATCAGATCACGATCGTTAATGAAGAGCGCGATTTGTGGCGGATGTATGCCGACCTGTGTTCCGTAATATATTTTCAAACTCCGTCCTTTATCCTGGGGCGGCGGGACTCTGGCCGTTGATTCGGCCAGAATGTCATTGAGCAGACCGGTGGTCAGACGACGGCCCGCCTGTTCGTACACCTGGTTGACCAGCTTGAACAGGTCGCGGACGCGTTGTCCGGTCAGTGCGGATATGAACACAACCGGCGCATATTGCATGAACATGAAGCGGGACTGCACCTCGCGCTTGAATTGTTCGAGCGTGCCGGTCTCTTTTTCAATCAGATCCCACTTGTTGACCACAATGATCGAAGCTTTGCCGCTGTTATGGGCATGGCCGGCGACTTTGGTATCCTGTTCGGTCACACCTTCTGTCGCATCGATCATGATCAGGCAGACGGACGCGCGGTCAACCGCGGCCAGTGAACGGATCATGCTGTATTTCTCGACCCGGTCTTCAATCCGGCTTTTGCGGCGCAGGCCAGCGGTATCGATCAGCGTATACCGGCCGAACTCATTATCGAGATCGGAATCGACGGCATCACGGGTTGTGCCGGGAATGTCTGAGACAATCAGGCGCTGGTTCCCCAGCATACGGTTGATCAGAGATGATTTACCGGCATTCGGCTTGCCGATCACGGCGATTCGGATCCGGTCGTCTTCATTCTCATTATCGAGTTCCGGCGGGAAATGGTCATAAATCGCGTCCAGAAGTTCCCCGAAACCCAATCGGTGGGCCGCTGAAACCGTGTAGATGTCGCCAAGGCCCAGATTATAGAATTCATAGGCCTCCGCCGGCATTTCACCCACATGATCGACTTTATTGATCGCGACAATGACCGGCTTGCCTGATTTGCGCAGCAAAGTGGCGATTTCATGATCATCCGCGGTTACGCCGCTTTTCAGATCGGTCAGAAAGACAATTACATCCGCCGTCTCAATCGCGATCAATGCCTGATCACGCATCTGGCTGAGAATGATATCATCGCTGTTCGGCTCAATACCGCCGGTGTCAACCACTGAAAAATGACGGCCGTTCCATTCACTGTCGACATAGACACGGTCCCGCGTGACACCCGGCATATCATCGACGATCGAGACACGCTCGCCGGCCAGAACATTAAAGAATGTTGATTTTCCTACATTGGGACGCCCGACAATGGCGACAACAGGTTTACCCATCCAGACTCATTCCTTTCTCACATGTCAGATGACGGAGGACCGGCAGCCAGTCACTGCCATCAGGCTTGCAGACATGAACCGGAAGGCCCAGCCGGTCCGCGATATTCTGCAGTGTGGTGTCATCAAGCATCACATCACTGTCAGCACGCAGACAATTCGCCGGTATCAGAAGATGGATCGACTGATGCCCCTTGCGGCGCATTTCATCGATGGATTCCGGCAGCTGACGGATCAGATCCTGCCCGGTCAGCAGGCCGGTGACTGTGATCGAAGTGCCGAAGAGCTCATTATCGATCGGAACTGTTGCCAGTTCAGCCGGTACCTTAGCGGCCATTTCGGTCGCCAGGCTGGCCAGCAGCGGCGCGAAAGAACGGCCGGTGGCATGGAGGATGGCATCAGCCGGCTTCGCCTGAGATATCGCGGACAAACGCTTCGGCCAGGCGGATCGGTCAGGTGCGGCGCTGCTGGTTGACACCACCAGACTTTCTAGGATCACCGTACGGGTCCGGGTGGCCATGCCGATGCCGTTTTCCAGTTGAGGGTAGCCATCATAGGCAGCCTCTTCCGGCAGCGGCCAGCCGGCCTGCAGATAAAACTCATCCGCGGCGTATATGACACGGCGGCCGGACTGGCTGAGCAGCCGTTCCTGCCAGCGGTGAACCGCCTGCAGCAGCTGAGCAGCTTCCTCAGGTCCGACCGGCCTCAGCTGGTAGAGTTTGTTTGGCTGGCGAAAACGGGTCAGACCGACCGGTACGATCGCGACACTGTTCAATGCGGCTCCCAGTGATGTCAGATCGGTCAGAGTCCGCTCCAGCTCGTCGAGATCATTCAGACCGGGACACAGGACGATCTGGGCATTGATGAGCAATTCAGCCTGCGCGATCCGGTTCAGCCGTTCCATGATCTGATCAGCTTTGCGATTTCCCATCATCAGGCGGCGCAGTTTCGGATTGGTTGTATGGACAGAAATATTCATCGGTGACAGACGGTGGCTGATCAGCCGGTCCAGCTCAGAATCCGTCATATTCGTCAATGTCACGTAATTTCCGCTGAGAAACGACATGCGCAGATCATCATCCTTGAAATAAAGGGTGTCACGCATTCCGGGCGGCAGCTGGTCGATAAAACAGAAAACACATCGATTATGGCAGGAGCGGCAATCGTCCAGCATGGCCTGTTCAAAGGAGAGGCCAAGCGGCTCATCCGCGTCTTTTTCGATATCAAATTCCAACAGTTCGCCATCGATTGTCCTGACGGTCAGGATGAGCTGCGGTTCCAGCTGCCAAAGATAGAAATCAAAAGCGTCAACGATCTCACGGCCATCGAGCATCAGGACAAGGTCGCCCCGGCGCAGGCCAAGCTCAGCGGCGATACTATCCGGATCAACCGCGGCGATGGCATGTCCCTGGAGCCTTTCCGGCTTCGACTCATGCATGATCATTTCCCCTTTCAATCAGCAAAAAGCAGCGAGAGTGACTGCTCATCCCCGCTGCTAAACAATCCAGATCGTGACAGACAGTCTGTCGATTGTTTATTCCTGATCTTCAGTCTGAACGACGGCTTTGCCTTTATAATAGCCACAGGTCTTGCACACCTTGTGTGGCAATTTCTGTGTATGGCACTGCGGGCATTCAACCAGCCCGGGGAGACTCAGTTTCCAGTTTGAGCGGGCACGGGCTGTACGTGCTTTTGACCATTTACGTTTTGGATTTGCCATTCCTCTACACCTCCATATTGTGCGAAGAGCTAATGCCCTACAGCAATTCTTTTAAACGGCTGAACGGAGATTCATCAACCTGATGTTCTTCCGCGCAGCGACATTTTCCATTATTCATATTCTGTCCGCAGACCGGACAGAGTCCCTGACAGTCATCACGGCAGTACAGCCGGTTCGGCACTGCCAGAAGCAGTTCATCGCGAATGACTTGCCCGATATCAATCTCATGGTCCCTGAACGCGTAAACCTTGTCGTCGTCCAGCTGCTCATCATCGGCTTCTTCACCGGGCCGGCGGACCGTCGGGTGTTCATCGGGGACAAAGAACACGACAACCGGTACATCCAGTTCCAGCTTCACCTGACTCAGACAACGGGCACATGTACCGTTCACCGTCACGGTCATCCGGGCCTCGAGACGGTAGGTTCCATCATCATCACTGACCAGCTCGCCTTTGAGCGACAGCGGTCCGGTCAGTTCAATATCCGGAAACGGTCCGGCGATCGTATCAGGCTGCAAAGCCAGGTCGACCGGTATCCTATCTGTCAATCCGCGCGCGAGGGATTTGATTTTCAGTTTCATCGCACACCTCAACAGACGCGAACAATATTATCC
>RZZF01000399.1 GCA_009929975.1 Clostridia bacterium | reverse complement strand
ATTCTGAAGAACCGCTTTGGCGATCTGGTTGAAGCGCTGGTCCGACTGGGACGCGCCGAGCGGGAATGCCGGATTGGAGAACGTGTAGCCGGGCCGAATTACGTTGCGGCGCAGCTTGCTTTCTTCAGAGGGGGCGCCCTGGCCCGAATAATAGCGGTTGAAGCCGATCATGTACATTTCACTGGCGGCTTTGGTCGCGCCGTACAGATCGCCCGGCAGCAGCAGGGCGGTTTCGTCCATGCCGTCACGCAGCGGACCCATGGCCGCCGTTGAACTGGTATAGATCATCTGGCTGACACCGGCTTTTTCAGCCGCTTCCATCAGGAATACCGTGACCTTGGTATCGTGCTCGAGCATCTTGACCGGTGTATTGCCCCAGCCGAGCGCGATATGAATCACCGCGTCACAGCCCTGCAGAGCTTTCTCCAGGATGTCCAGTTCAAGGATATTGCCTTTGACAATCTCGATTTCCGGGATATCGGCATAGGCCGGTATCCGGTCAGGGGTACGGGTCAGCAGAACGACCTGATGGCCGGCCGCCAGAACGGCTTTAGTGACATACTGGCCGATGTTGCCGGTTCCACCTGTGATGAATACTTTCATACGAACTCCTTTGCGTTTGGATGGCCGTCTGATGACGGCCGACCGGCTGCTGATCAGCGGACCGGTTTGATGTTCAGGTTCACACCGAGCACATCCTCGGAATCAACAATGGTCCAGCTGCTGCCGGGATAGATGCCGACGGTCCGGTCGGTGTCGTAGCCGGCCTTTTTCAGATCCTCAATGATCGCGTCGCGTTTGTCACCGACTTCGAAACCGATGTGGTGGACACCGTTGCCATGCTGGTCAAGAAATTCCTGAAATGAACTTTCACCACCGGCCGGTTCATGCAGCTCAATGACGAAATGCCCCATATCGATATTGCAGACTTTCAGATCACAGGAAACGCGCTTGGCGTGATAAAGGTAATTCTCATTGCCCTCCAGGTGATTGAGGTGGACTTCGGGTGTCTCGATGCCGAGCAGTTCAGCCCATTTTTGGGCGGCGCGTTCAATATCCTTGACGATGATATTCGTCAGCTGCAGCAATCGCTGGACAAGACCAGCAGCAAGGTTCTCATAGGGCTGATTATTGCCGGAATGCTTGTAGGATCGTCTTTGATCCTCCGGGAAAGCACAATTATTCATATCCCCGATCTCGTTGTCCTTGTGGCCAGCCTGACGTATATTGCCGCGATTGCGATCGGATTCTATGCCCTTTACCAGGTGGTATTCGGGCGTTATATAGATAAAAAATAGGGTAAAAGAGGATTTCAGAAGAATATACCCTCAATTCCAGGACAATTCAAAAGAACCGCACAGATCATTCCCTGTAATACAGGTTGCAGTGACAGGAACCTCCATCTTCAACCTCATCCCTGTGGAAGATACAGGGGCAGATTATATCTT
>RZZF01000398.1 GCA_009929975.1 Clostridia bacterium | reverse complement strand
CCCCCCGCAGGCGATGTCAGGTGGGCAGAGTGGACCAGGTTTTTGAATTATCTGCATTCTCCGGACCGCGACACTTATTGGAAAAAAATGTTGACCGGGGGCAGGGTGGACGGGAGGTACTGGCCGCTGAACAGGTCAGACTGCAGACGATGATTGTGATCGAGCCCGCCTTTTTCGAACGGGCCTGCCGGCGCGGTCTGATCAGCCCGCCGCAGCTGGAACAGATTGAGGCGTTCAATATCAGTCCGATTGACTACACCCGTTCCTTTATCCAGCGTCACCCCGATTTTCTCAGTGAGGAGCTGGCGGCCGGCGGCCGGCGATGGGAGCGGGCCCAGCGTTGCCTGGAACTGCTTGGTCTTTCAACAGACGGGCCGTCACGATGACGAAAAAGAACCGGTTGACCTATCGCCTGATCCGCAGTCGGCGCCGCACGCTGAGCCTGGTCATTCATCCGGACCAGACGATTGAGGTGCGCAGTCCGCTGCACCTGAGTCAGGCCCGGATTGACCGCTTCCTCGACGAAAAAGCCGGCTGGATCGAAAAAAAACTCGAAGAAAATCATCGGGCTGAATTGATCTCGCGTCAGTCGGAGCAGCAGCAGCAACAAGCGGCCTTACTGCTCAGAGAAGAAATAGAAGAAGCGCTGGCCTGTTTCCAGGGACCGCGTCCCCGGCGTCTCCTGCTGCGGGATCTGACCAGCCGGTGGGGCAGCTGCAGCAGCCGCCAGACCATCAGTCTGAATCTCCGGCTGGCTCAATTGCCAGCGCGTGAACGCCGTTATGTCATCTTTCATGAATTGTGCCATCTGCGGGAAATGAACCACAGCCGCCGTTTCTGGCAGCTGCTGGAATCATATGTGCCAGATGCCAGGAATATCCGCCAGGCGATCAACCGGCAGTATCGCCTGACGACTGACCGGGAGGAAAATGATGACATTACGTCATGATGTATTAACAGGAAAAACTGCCATCATCAGCGGATCCAGTTCCGGTATCGGTGCCAGTCTGGCCCGTAAAATGATCGGGGCGGGTTGTACGGTCTATGGCGCGGCACGGCGATATGAAGAAGACTGGCCTGAGAAACCGGTATCGCGGGATGATCCGAAGCAGGGAGCATTCTGGCCGGTCCGTCTCGATGTGACGGATGCCCGGGCGGTCGCTGAAACGGTCAGCCGCGTGCTCGATCGTGAAGGCAAAATTGACTATCTCATTTTATCTGCCGGAGCAGGCATTGCCGGAGCTGTCGAAGAGTGCCCGGTATCGGATGTCAGAGATCAGCTGGAGGTTAATCTGATCGGTCAGTCTGCGTTTCTGCCGCCGGTTCTGACCGCGATGCGGCAGCGAAACAGTGGTCTGGTCGTATTCATCGGATCAGCGGCCGGATTCCTGCCGATTCCGTTTCAGGCCTGGTATTCCGCGAGCAAAGCCGCGATACAGGCGTTGTCACTTGCTCTCGAT
>RZZF01000095.1 GCA_009929975.1 Clostridia bacterium | reverse complement strand
CTCCTGGCCGAGGGAGCCCTCTCGGCGGCCTTCGTCCCCGTCTTCTCCCAGGTCCTTGTCCGTGACGGCAGAGACAGAGCCCGCTCCCTGGCCTGTCAGGCCCTGACGGTCCTCGTCGTCGCCGGCGTCGCCGTCGTGGCCGCCGGATTTTTCCTGGCCCCTCTTCTGGTCCGCCTCATGGCGCCGGGCTTCTCGGCCGAAGAATCGGTCCTGGCGTTGGGCCTGACGCGGCAGATCCTTCCCTTCCTGCTCCTCATGTCTCTGTCTGCCCTGGCCATGGGCGTTCTCAACAGCATGGACCGCTTCTTCGTCCCCTCTCTCGCCCCGGCCCTGAGCAACGTCGTCTACCTCATCGTGCTTCTGGCCTCTTTCCGCCTCTGGGGTATCTGGGCCCTTCCCGTGGCCGTCCTCTGCGGCGGCCTCGTCCAGTTTCTCCTCCAATGGTTCTGGGCGGGGCGTCTCGGCGTTCTGCTCCTTCCCGCCAGGCCCGATCGGAGGGACAAAGACCTCAGGCGCATGTTCTTCCTCTTCTTCCCCTACGCCGCGGGGCTTTCTCTCAATCAGGTCAACCCCATCGTGAGCCGCATGCTCGGCTCCTTCCTGGAGGAGGGGGCCATCTCCGTCCTCAACTACGCCGACAGAATCCTTCAGCTCCCTCTGGGACTTTTCGTCATCGCCATCTCCCAGGCCGTCCTCCCTCTCCTGGCCCGTCACGTCCTCGACGGGGAGGAGCTCTTCGCCGAAGTGACCCGCGATGCCCTGCGCTTCGCCCTCTTCATCGTCCTCCCCGTCTCGGCCGGTCTCTTTCTCGTATCCGATGAAATGGTCCACCTCCTCTTCCGGAGAGGCGCCTTCGACGACTGGGCCTGGCACGCCACCTCCCAGGCCCTCTCCATGTACGCTCTGGGGCTGCCGGGAATGGCCCTGACGACGGTCATCATGAGGGCCCTCTACGCCCGCGGCCTTCCCCGCGACGCCCTCTTCGTGACGGCCTCCAGCGTCGGGGCCAACCTCCTTTTCTGCCTCCTCCTCATGGGACCTCTCTCCTACAGAGGCCTCGCTCTGGCCTCCTCTTTGGCCTTTGCCGGAGCGGCCACCGTGGGGTACCATCGTCTCTGCGGGAGCCTGGGCCGTCCGCTGAAACTCCTCCGGTGGAGCTGGCTCGCCCGTCTGCTCCCCGGGCTCGTCGCCCTCGTCGCCGTCGTCGCGCTCTTCCGCTTCTTCTGCCCCTATCCGCCGACGGCCAACCTCTCGCTCCGTGCCGCCTGGGTCCTCTCCGTCACAGTCGCCGGAGGCGGCGCCTATGGCCTCCTCACGGCATTGGCGCGCGCTCAGGAATGGAACTGGCTCTCGAATGCCTGCAGGAAGGATGATCCGTCATGAGAAACGAAAGCAACGAAGCGGCGCAGGCCCCTCAGGCCCTCGTCGTCCGGGCCCTCATCGGAGGGGAGGAGGCCCGTCTCCTCGCCGTCGAGGCCCGGGAATTGGTGGCCCATCTCAAGGCCCTCCATCGTCTGTCGGGAACGGCCACGGCTGCCCTGGGCCGCCTTTCCATGGCCTCTCTCCTCATGGCCGACGACATGAAAAAGAGCCGTCGGGCCCGAGTCACCCTTTCCGTCGACGGCGACGGACCGCTGGGCAAGATCGTCGCCGACGCCGAATCGGAGGGGGTCATGCGGGGATTCGTCGCCAACCCCTCGGCCGAGCCCGAACCCAAAGGGCCTGGCAAGTGGAACGTCGCCGCCGCCGTGGGCTCGGGAACCCTGTCGGTCATCAAAGACCTGGGGTTGAAGGAGCCGGTCCGAGGCCAGGTCCCTCTCCGTTCGGGAGAGATCGCCGAAGACGTGGCGGCCTACTACGTCCGATCCGAACAGACCAGGACGGCCCTCGCCCTGGGTGTTCTCGAACACGAGGGCGTCGTCGTCGCTGCGGGGGGGCTGATGGTCCAGCTCTTTCCCGACACGACGGAGGCCTTCGCCGACGAAGTGGAGCGCCGGTTCCGCTCCCTGCCCCAGCTGAGCGGCCTCTTCCTCGAAGAGGAGGGCAAGCTCGAGAAGCTCCTGAAGGAAAAGATGACGTTCGTCGACGTCGATCAGGCCGCGTTCGCGAAGATCGCAAGCGAAGCGGTCCTGAAGAACCTGAACGACAGCCAGAAAGAGATGTACAAGAAGATCCAGGCAGTGAAATAGCGGAACATGCGCCGCGGGCGCCGCGATACGGCGGCGCCCGCGGCCGTTGCTGGAGGTGTACATGTTCGTGAAACCCCTGAAGAACGTATTCGAAGCAATCCTGAAGATAGGGAGCATCGCGAGTCTGACGGGTATGGTGAGCGTCGTCATGCTTCAGGTCGTTGCCCGGCTCTTCTTCCCGAAAGTTCCGACATGGACGGAAGAAGTGTCCCGTCTGATGCTGCTCTACACCGTCGGTTTTTCCGCCGGCCTGGCGGTCAAGGAAAAGGCCTACGTGAACGTCGACATTCTGACATCCCGGTTCCCGGCGAACGTGAACGCGGTTCTCGGGATCCTGATCGACCTGGTGCTCGCCGTCTTCTTCGGGACCGTCACCAGAGAGGCGTGGTCCATCGTTATCGCCGTCGAGGGACAGACGTCGGCGGCGTTGCTGATGCCCATGAGCGTCTTCTATTTCAGCATGTTTCTCGCGTCGCTGACGCTGACGGTTTATCTGATCGGCGCAGTCGCCGGGGCGATCCGGACGTTCGATCCGCGCAAGGGCGCAAAAGAGGAGGCCCTCAAGCCATGATCCTTACGATGTTCGCGATCTTCTTTCTCGCCATGCTGATCGGCTTCCCGATCGCCTTCTGCCTCGGCGATCATCTGGTCCGGCAAAGTCTGGCTGACCAGGATCTGCGGGAATATCTGAAAACCACTTTGAATCAGGCCGTTCTTCCTTTTATCGAACTAGATCAAACGGTGGTGGCGCAATATGCCGGGACCGTTCTGGAACGTTTTGCCAATCCCGCGCTCGACCATCAGTGGTCTGCGATCAGCCTCAATGCCATCAGCAAGTTCCGGGTGCGGCTGATCCCGTCTCTCAGGGACGCGGCCAATGCGGGAATGGCAGCGAACCGGCATCTGTGCTTTTCACTCGCCGCCCTGATTCTGATGTATCGCGGCGAGGCGATTCCATTGTCTGATGACCCGGCGATCGTCGAACGCTTCGCGACGGCCTGGCGGCCATTAAAAAACAGCCAGGATTTCGCGGCACTCAAACGCATGGTCGGCCGGATTCTTTCTGATCAGATCCTTTGGGGTTGTGACCTGAATCAGATTCCCGGCCTGACCGATCAAACAGCGGTGGAGTTATCCGGACAGCTTCGGCTCGGCATGCGAAAGGCGGTGCGTCAGTTTGTCAACGACAGCAGATCCACGTCTGAATGAAATTGTTTCACTTGATCAGGTCGATCATTGCCTGATTCATGATGATGACCAGGTTGTCGTCCTGCTGCAGGACAGCCCCGGCGGGATTCCTGCCGGCCACAAGATCGCCCGAAGCGACATCCGTCCCGGGCAGCCGATCCGAAAATACGGTGAGCCGATCGGTGTCGCGACCCGGCCAATCCGCTCAGGCCAGTGGGTCCATACCCATAATCTGATATCCGGCTTGTCAGAGCGGCTTGATGTGCCGGATCTTCAGACGGTTCACGCACCGGAAATCCGCTCATTCCCGGGTCTGCCGCAGACATTCAACGGGTTTGTCCGGAACAACGGACAGGTCGGGGTCCGCAATGAGATCTGGGTGATCCCAACAGTCGGCTGCGTAAATCAGACCGCCAATCTACTGGCGGAGTACGGACGGTCGTGCCTGAATCATATCAGGCAGGAGTCTCCGGACAGCCAGATTGATACCGTCACTGCCTGGACGCATCCCTGGGGATGTTCCCAGCTGGGTGACGACCTGAACCAGACACGGCAGCTGCTGCAGTCACTGACGCTCCATCCCAACGCGGGAGGGGTTCTGGTGCTCGGGCTCGGTTGTGAGAACAATCAGCTGGATGAATTCCGGGACACACTGCCTCCCTATGACCCACAACGGGTTCGCTTTCTCCAGGCACAGGATGTGTCCGATGAGCTGGCGGCCGGGCGTGATCTGATCGATCAACTGATCCGGACAGCGTCTGAGGACCGGCGCGAAGCCTGCTCATTCGAGCATCTGACCATCGGTCTGAAATGCGGCGGATCCGATGGTTTTTCCGGGCTGACAGCCAATCCTCTGCTCGGGAGAGTTTCCGAATGGCTCATCAGCCAGGGGGGCAGCGCGCTGCTGACCGAGGTTCCGGAAATGTTCGGAGCGGACCAGGTCCTGTTGGCCCGAACCGCAGATCACGAAGTTGCCAAAGCCCTGGCCGGTCTGCTGCAGTCGTACCGCGATGAATATACCCGCCACGGCCAGCCGGTCGATAAAAATCCTTCACCAGGCAATCAGGCTGGTGGCCTCAGCACACTGGAAGACAAATCACTGGGCTGTACCCAGAAAGCCGGTCGTTCCCTGATCACCGACGTTCTCCCCTATGCCGGGCGCAGGCGCAGACAAGGCCTGAGTGTCGTCGCTGGTCCCGGCAATGACGCGATCGCCTGTACCGCGCTGGCTGCGGCCGGCGCACAGATCATCCTGTTTACGACGGGCCGGGGAACGCCGCTGGGCGGACCGGTGCCGACAATGAAAATCGCCTCAACCGACCAGCTGGCTCAGCTTAAGCCGCACTGGATCGATTTTTCAGCCGGCTCGATTCTCGGCAGGAACGGAGCGGATCCGGAAATGGATGCCGCGATGATCCGGCAGATGATCGATGTGACAAATGGCCGGAAGGCAAAAAATGAACAGAATGGTTATCGTGAGATTTCACTGCTCAAACAAGGTGTGATATTGTAAATACCATCCTGATAACAATGGTCAGGCTTGCGGAGGTGCGTATGAAAGCTTATATGGATGAACATTTTCTTCTCGACACGGCAACAGCCAGGCAGCTCTATCATGAACAGGCGTCCCGCTGGCCGATCTGTGATTTCCACTGTCATATCAATCCGTCTGAACTTGCCGCGAATCAATCTTATGCGAATCTGAGCGACGTCTGGCTGGGCGGTGATCATTATAAGTGGCGGGCCATGCGGCTGGCTGGTGTTCCGGAGCGCCTGATCACCGGCACTGCCGATCCGGAAGAAAAATTCATGGCCTGGGCCGGGATCATGCCGCAGCTGATCGGCAACCCGCTGCATCACTGGACTCATCTTGAACTGCAGCGTTATTTCGGCATCAGCGATACGCTCAGCCACCAGACCGCACCGTCGATCTGGCAGCGTGCCAACGACGCGCTGGCCCGTCCGGAATTCCGGCCGCTGCAGATGCTGGAACGGATGAATGTCCGCTGGCTCTGTACAACCGATGATCCGGCTGATTCGCTGGAATCGCATCGGGTTCTCGGGCAGACTCAAACAGCCGTGACGGTCATTCCAGCCTTCAGACCGGATCGATTTTTTAAATTGGCACAGTCCGGATTTAGCGACGCGCTTCAACAGCTCGAAGCTCGGATAAACCGTCCGCTGCGCGGCTTTGATGATCTTGCCGCAGGTCTGGTTGAACAGGTGGATCGCTTTACCGCTCACGGATGCCGTCTTGCTGATCATGGCTTTGATACACTGCCTGAGCAAAAACCTGACCTGAAGAAAGCTGAACGGGCTCTGAGAAGTCGATTGGCCGGTCAGACGGTCGATCCTGACGATCTGAGCTGCTATCAGGCGGCTTTATTGTATGAACTGGCAGAGGCTTATCAAAGAAACGGATGGACGATGCAGCTGCATGTCGGCGCGCTGCGCAATGCCAGCCAGCGGCAATTCAGCCGCATGGGGGCGGACACCGGATACGATGTGATCCGTGACATCCCCATCGCGGAAAATCTGGTTTTGCTGCTTGACACACTCGAACAGGCCGGCCGACTGCCGCGGACACTGCTTTATTCATTGAATGCCCAGGATAATCTGACACTGGCCGTCATCGCCGGCGCGTTTGCCCGCGATGGTGAGCCCGCCTGGGTCCGGCCCGGTCCGGCCTGGTGGTTTCATGATCAGCTGGACGGCATCCGGCAGCATCTCAAGCACTACAGCCAGGTGGGTGTTCTCTCCACCTATATCGGCATGACGACCGATTCACGCAGTCTGCTTTCCTATACCCGCCATGAATACTTCCGGCGTATTTTCTGTCAACTGCTTGGCAGCTGGGTCGAAAACGGGCTGTACCCGGCTGACATGGACGCGCTGCAGGATTTGATCGGCCGTGTCTGTTATCAGAACGCCGCTTCGCTATTCGGAGAAAACCGTTCAGTCATTGACTGAGTCAGCGGCCGGTCGTCGTCAAACAAGTCGGGATATGCCGTGAGAACCTCGCTGAGCAGGCGGTTCAGGCCGACAGTGTCGCACAGGCGTACGACCGCGTCACCGAATTGGCCGAATCGCATAATGCCATGGGCCAGCAGCAGAGGCTCGATCTTGTCGAAATTTTCGGACGGGCTGCCAACATGGCGGCGTGACGGAACACTGATCTCGCGGCCATCCGGCGCGATCGTGACCAGCGGTTCACGCGTCGGAGTCAGGCGGTCAGGAATGTCGAGCCACTCTTCAATTCCGTGGATGAAGGTGTTACTGGTCAGATCAACCCCCAGCAGCATGATCACCGCCTGCCGGTCCAGCAGCCTGCCCCAGGCGGATTCGCGGGCGCACGGCGTGTCGAACCGCTCATCACCTGCGGTAAAGTGTTCTGCGTCTGCTCCTGCCGCGGCGACAGAATGCGTTGGGTGCCAGGAACGAAAGACGCCCGGCCGCAAGCGGAACCGTTCAGTGAGAAGTCCGACGCAGGACGCGGATTCCAGCACAGAAAACCGCGGCTGCTTCGCGTTGACATACGACCAGGTATGCGTCGGCAGAACCAGCAGGCCCTCCCGCATATGGTTCTGCAGAACATCAAGTACAGTATCCGCTCCCCCTTCGGTCGGTCCGATTGCCTTCATCGAGGAGTGGACAAGGAGTGTGCCTGTTCGATCAATCGCCAAATCGTTCATCTGTTGTGTCAATGTCTGGTAAGTATGCAAACGGTTTTCTCCTTCAGGATGCTGATCAAGCGGCAGCGCCATGATCAATGGACCGGCGG
>RZZF01000094.1 GCA_009929975.1 Clostridia bacterium | reverse complement strand
CGTCTGACACGGTGTCATGCCGTTTCGAACCTCCGGGCCACCTGAGACCAGCGGACGACATTCCAGAAAGCCTTGACATAATCAGGGCGGCGATTCTGGTAATTCAGATAATAGGCATGTTCCCAGACATCTACACCGAGAAGTGGCTGTTTCCCGTCCGACAGCGGGGAATCCTGGTTCGCGGTTGCCACAACGGACAGCCGGTTGTCCTTATCCTTGACCAGCCAGGCCCAGCCACTGCCGAACTGCCCGGCCGCCGCCGCGTTGAAAGCGTCACGGAACGCCTCAAAACTGCCGAAATCACGATCAATCGCCTCTGCCAGCGCTCCGCTCGGCGCTCCACCACCATCAGGCCCCATGATCTGCCAAAACAAGGAGTGATTGGCATGTCCGCCGCCATGATTGCGGACGGCACCACGGATCGCCTCCGGGACACTGTTCAAGTCTCGGAGCAAGGCTTCAACCGGCTTCGCGGCAAGGTCCGGATACGGTTCAACCGCCGCGTTCAGTTTGTCAAGGTAGGCCTGATGATGTTTGGTGTGATGAATCTCCATCGTCCGGGCATCGATGTGTGGTTCCAGCGCGTCGTAGGGATAATCCAGATCAGGTCGTTTGTAGCTCATATCATGTCCTCCTAGTCAGTTATGAAAGGGCCGTACTGGCCGGTGAGTCGTCACACGATACAGAATCGGCCGCTGATGCGTTTGATATGTTAACAATACCACAGTATATCAATAGGTATTGTAAGGTTTGTTACACAGTGAACGTCGGCGGCTCTTCCATGTTTTCCGGTGGCGTTTTCATTTGTTTCATGTACAATGATAATCATCAGCCGAAAAATCCGGCAACACATCGGATGGACATAAAGTGAGGTTATGGCATGATGTATGAACAACTTGATGATCGGAAACTTCCGGAGCTGCCCTGCCTGAATCCGTCACATCAGCGAATCGACCCAGTGGAATGGACAAGGGAACGGCAGAATCTGCTTGAGCTGCTGGCCAGCAATGTCTATGGCCTGATGCCGGATCCGCCTTTGGATCTGCAGGCATCCTATCAGCTGGCCGATCAGCCGGTATTTGACGGCCTCGGTCTGCACAGCCGGATTTTATTGACTGTCCCGACACCAGCCGGACCATTCAGCTTTCCTTTTGATCTCCTGCTGCCGGCTGGCAGCCAGCGTGTTCCGCTGACTGTCCATATCGCGTTCAGTCCGGATATTCCAGATCGTTATCTGCCGGCGGAAGACATCCTGCGAAGAGGATTCGCGATCGCCAATCTCTATTATGAAGACATCGTTCCAGATCGCCCGGATGGCCTCAGTGAAGGGCTGGCAGCCTGCTATGATGCCGTGAACCGGGGCCGGGACGGCTGCGGAGCGATCGGATACTGGGCATGGGCCGCCAGCCGCATACTGGACTGGCTGCAGACGCATTCCCGCGTCAATTCCGCCCGGATCGCGGTTGCCGGACATTCGCGTCTGGGCAAAACCGCGCTGTGGTGCGCCGCGAATGATCCGCGGTTCAGTCTGGTCTTTTCCAATGATTCCGGCTGTTCAGGGGCCGCGATTACCCGTGAGAAAGCAGGAGAGCGCATCGCCGACATCACAAAGACCTTTCCCTACTGGTTCTGTCCGGCCTATTCCGACTATGCTGACAAGGAAGCGGACATGCCATTCGACCAGCACTTTCTTCTGGCATCGATCGCACCGCGGTTCCTCTATGTGGCCAGCGCGATGGACGATGAATGGGCCGATCCGGTATCTGAGCTGCTTGGCTGCGCGGCCGCGTCACCGGTCTGGGAACGGTTCGGCCAGGCCGGGCTGATCACTGACGGCAGCATCCCGACGAAGCCGGTGGCCTGGCACGAAGGCTCGATCGGCTACCATCTGCGGCCGGGCGGGCATGCTCTGAAGCCGGAGGACTGGATGCAGTTTCTCGATTTCCGGCAGCGTCATCTGATCTGACCGGCAATCCACTGATCAAGACGAGGATATCGCATGAGCCATATTCGTGATATGACCCGGGGCCGCCCGGCGGTTCTGATCTTTGCTTTTGCCATGCCGCTGATGTTCGGCAATATTTTCCAGCAGATGTATACCATGGTCGATACCCTGGTCGTCGGTCGTTTTGTCGGACTGTCGGCGTTGGCGGCGCTTGGTGCAGCAGACTGGATCTTCTGGCTGATACTCAGTTCGGTCATCGGTTATACACATGGATTCTCCATCCTGATCTCCCAGCATTACGGCGGCGGCCGTCCCGATCTGCTGCGCCGTTCCGTCACCATGTCCATTCTTCTGTCAATGGTGATCGCCGTCGTTGTGACCGCGATCAGTCTGCCGCTGGTCCGGCCGGTTCTGCGGCTGCTCAACACACCGGCCGAAATCATTGATGGCTCAGCCCGCTACCTGCACATCATCCTTTCAGGCATCGTGGTGATGACGGCTTATAACATGCTGTCCGCGATTCTGCGCGCGCTGGGAGACAGCCGGACCCCGCTGGTCGCGATGATCATTGCCGCACTGCTTAACATCACACTGGATCTGGTATTTGTCCTCTGGCTGGAATGGGGGATCACCGGTGTTGCGGTCGCGACCCTGATCGCCCAGGTTGTCGCGGCCTCATTCTGCTTCTATGCCGTGTCACAGATTCCTGAGCTGCAGGCCGTACCGGAGGAATGGCGGCCAGACCGGCACATCATGAAGCAGCTCCTCAAGCTGGGTTCTCCTCTTGCCTTGCAGAACATCATCATCGCGGTCGGGGGTATGGTGGTTCAGTCGGTCATCAATACCTTCGGCGTTGTCTTTGTTGCCGGTTATACCGCGACAATGAAACTGTATGGCCTTCTGGAACTGGCTGCGACAGCCTATGGATTCGGTATGTCGACCTATACCGGGCAGAACCTGGGGGCACGGAATTTTGAACGGATTCACAAAGGACTGAGAGCGGCTCTGGTCATGGCCATACTCACAGCCATCATCATTTCGGTACTGATTCTCATGTTTGGATCCAGTCTGCTCAGTCTGTTCATCAGCGGTGAACCGGCCGAAACAGCGGAAGCGATCGAAATTGCCAGCCACTACCTGCGTATCATGGGTATCTGGCTGTTCATCCTGTACGCGCTGCACATTTACCGCTCGGCCCTGCAGGGAATGGGGGATACCGTCGTTCCCATGATTTCCGGATTCATTGAACTGGTCATGCGGATCTCGATCGTACTCTTCCTGCCACTGCTGATCGGACGACGGGGCGTCTATTACGCAGAGGTCGGTGCCTGGGCCGGTGCTGCCGTCATCCTGATCATCACATATTACCATCGGCTGCATCGTCTGGAGCAGACAAGCCAAACGCGGCTCTGAGCGCGCGGCTGCGCGCGGCCAGTGCGGCCTGGGTCACTTGGCTGCCGGTGATGGAATCATATCCGTGAAAGGTTCCTTTCATCGGGTGATGTTCAACCGGTACATTCGCGCCGCGCAGTGTTTCAGCGTAGGCATCGCCTTCATCGCGCAGGCAGTCGAATTCTTCTGTTTCAATGAAGGCGGGCGGCAGATTGGAAAAATCATCCGCTCTGGCCGGCGCGGCATAGGCTCTCCGGCCAAAATCGCCGTCGGCCAGATAGATCGGCCACATCTGCGCGTTCAGATGGGCATTCCAGCCCGGGACATCGGATAAATATCGGCTGGACCAGGTCTGCAGTCGGTCGTCGAGCGCCGGATAAATCAGCAGTTGCAGACGAAGCGGCGGTCCGCCGCGATCTCTCGCCATGAGTGCCAGAGCCGCAGCCAGACCACCACCGGCACTGTCGCCGCCGACGGCGATCCTTTGTGGGTCGATCCCCAGGTGGTCAGCCCGATCATGACACCAGAGCAGAGACTTGTAGCAGTCTTCCACGCCATGGGGAAATGGATAGGCAGGAGCCAGGCGATAATGGACGAACGCAACCGCGATCCCGGCGTGCCGCGCGTACCAGGCTGCCATTTTATGCATCGCGCCAAATTCACGCATCATGAAAGCGCCGCCATGACAATACACGAGGCATGGAACCGGCTCATACGTCTCGTCCGGGCGATAGACGGTTATCTTAACCGGCTCGTCTTGATACCCGGCAATTTGATATTTTTTCCGGCTGATTCCGGCCTTAGGTCTGAAAAATAAGCAGGTGAGTGCCGCGAACGCATTGATAAAACGCAGCATCCAGGGACGGATCGTCACCTGCCCGAACGCGAAACGTCCGGCGACAGCGAAGTCCTCATGAAAAGAATATTGACCGTGTTTCACACTTCACCTCACAGGTTACGCAGCTCATCAGGCAGCAGCATCAGTGCATCGGCCGCCGAACGAATTGAGCTGAACAGGCGGGGCGGCAGCCTTGGTGTTTCCTGCTGCTGCTTCCCCTCAATTAGAATTTCCATCAGAAAAGCGAGCCGCAGCGGTGGCATGAGATGCAGCATCTTGAGTTCGCCACGCCGAATCGCCTGCAGCTTATGCTCAATACGCAGAGCCGCCCGTTTTTGCTGGTACAGCATCTGATAATTGGCTCTTTTCTGACGAATCGCCTCAATAAAGTTCACATGGTCATAGATCACCAGACGATCCAGTTCGTAAATGGCGCCAGCCTGTTCCAGCCCGGCGACCGTTTCATAGCCGAAATCACGCAACAGGCGGGCGTAATCGTCCGGCCAGAAAGCGAAGCGATCCCCTTTCAGGCGGTCGAATGCCTTGAGGGTATCCAGGTAGCCCAGGCGCAGATTGCGCTGCAGGATACCAGGCGTTATATCAAGAAATCCCCCGAGATCTTCGGGGTCATGGATATAGATCAGCTGTGTATTATCATCAACTTCCCGAGCGCTGGTCGGTTTTTCATTGAGATCGATCGCGACGATCCGGCGCCAGCCGCGGCTGCGCAGCATGGACACCGGGACATGCTCAGCCAGGCCGCCATCGAGGAATTGCTGACCGTCGATCTCCACAGGGTCGAGACCCGGCAGGCGGGCGCTGGCCATGATATAGTCAATCAGGCGGCCTTCCGCCATATCCTGAATCCAGACAGGATAACCTCTCAGAGACGGCGTCAGCGTGGTCATCACGCCACATTGAAGCGGACTTTCGCGGACAGCCGTCTCCGAGATGTAGCGTTCAAGCAGTTCACGCAGTGGACGTGTGCTCAGCTTTTTTTCATGCAGCAGTTCCCTGGCCAGAAGATTCAGATTGCGCAGGCTGAGCAGGTCATCTGAATTGAGGCTCTGGATCTGGGAAAACGCCAGGCATTGCTCCATCTTCAGGTTTTCCCACATCTTGATCGCGTCATCAAAAGAAGCACCACACATCAGGCCGGCGTTGACAGCGCCGATCGAAGTTCCGGCAACCGCGTCAAATTCAATACCCAGTTCCCGAAACGCCTGCCAGGCTCCCACCTGGAAGATCCCCTTTGCACCG
The DNA here is from genome assembly GCA_009929975.1 of Clostridia bacterium. Classification (GTDB taxonomy): domain Bacteria; phylum Bacillota; class Clostridia; order Saccharofermentanales; family UBA5734; genus SLHU01. The sequence continues at coordinate 1,732 of RZZF01000094.1, read as the reverse complement.
CCGCCACCGAGTGCCAGCGCCATTCCTGCCATGACAGATCCCTCCCGTTCTGCGGAAAAATGAAAGCCCGCCGCGAATCGACTGATTGCGACAGGCCATTCACCTGAATGATGATATCACGAATGAATATGAGGAAGCGATGCCTCAGAGGCCCAGTTTCGCTTTCATCGCGGTCAGTTCATCCTCAACCGTCGCGTTGATCTCGCTGTTCTGATACTTGTCCTCGAGAGCCTGCGCCTCATCGATCGGAGCGGAATCCAGTTCAGCTCTGGCATTGGCTTCATCAAGCATTTTATCCGCTTTTTCTTCCATCCGGTTGAACGCGCTGAGGCTGCCCTGCGCCTTTTCGGCTGACGCGCCAATCTTGTTGAGGCGCTCCTGCGTATTGGCAACCGCGACTTTTGCCTTGATTGACTGCCGGCGGGCATTGAGTGAATTGATGTCCTTAACCAGTTTGTCATGCATCTGGCGCATCCGCACAGCGTTTTCCTTGGCGGAGGCATAAGCGGTTTCCAGACTGGCACCGATTGAACCGATCTCCTGCTTCTTGGTCAGGAAGACACGTGCGTCGTCCTCATTGCCGCTGAGCAGCGCTTTTTTGGCGAGCGCTTCATATTTGGCTTCTTCTTTGTCATTTTCCTCAACGAGACGACGTGTGCGGCTTTCTTCAGCCATGACTCCGGCGGTTTCCTTTTTGACTTCAGCCAGATCATCCGCGAGGTTGCGCAGATACTGATCAATCATTTTCCCCGGATCTTCTGCTTTGTCCAGAAGCGCGTTGATGTTTGATGAAATAATGTCCTTGAATCTTGTCAGAATACTCATTCTTTATCCTCCTGTTTATTGGTTTCAGCCTGTTCGTACTTTCTCGCGAGGTCGTCCACTTCGCTTTCGCCGAATGTTTCCAGCTTCGTGTTGAGAATTTGCTCCTGCTTTTCTTTCGGCAGACCGGAGAAATACTGCTCCATGCCGTTTGCATCCTTGATCGCGTATTTCCCGGTGAGGAAACGCCCGATGCTGGTAATGCGCTGTTGACCGTCCAGCACCTCAAAACGCTTGACGCCGTTCTCGATTACGGTATTGAAATAAATCAAACCCAGCGGATAGTTTTTCAGCATGGATTCAATGACCGCAACCTCTTTATTCTCCTTGGCGTAGATGTAATTACGCTGATATTCCGGTTGAATGGTGAGTTTCCCGGCAAGACCGAAAAGCCCTTTCCCTTCCAGCTCATTATACACAAACCCTTTGCAAACTTCTGCAACGGTAATATCGGTTTGTAGTGTTGGGTGCATCATTTCACCTGCTTATTGCAAATTAAAATACGCTGATAGACCTTCTCACGCAAGCCACTAATGATAATAACTCCACTGGCATTTAAATCGTAGGTCCCTGTTCTTCCAAATTTATCGATGTAGGCTTGCTTGCATTCGGTAGACTTATACACCTTTGTTTTCAGCTGGTATAAATCCTCGTTTTCACACATTCCTAGGATTTCAAACTGCTCGGGACAATACTTATCCAAGAAAGAAATAGGAACTCCCATAACACCATCATAGTCGCTCGGAATTGCGTCGGTGAAGGGCACTTCAATAGCATCGTAATTATCGTAATGCTGATATTCGTGCCCTTTCACCTCTTTGTGTTTGCTGAACTTCATGTTGTCGGACATGGACATCAGTTCCAGGGGCAGGTGGCGGCGGCCGTGGTCAATGCCCTGGCCATCATGGCC
>RZZF01000093.1 GCA_009929975.1 Clostridia bacterium | reverse complement strand
AGATGCTCGGACCGACTCGTACCTTGCATCCTTGCCCAGCCTGAACCTCAACCGAGTCCGTATTGCTGACAAAATCGTCGATGACAATGAACGCTTGCTGACAGGTGGTTTTTACGCCGAAGTGACGCTGGAGTACGACTCTGTCATTGCCGAAGAGAAACAGCGCGTCGCACCGGTCCTGCCAGTCGTCCAGGATACGCTTCATCAGCCAGCCGGAACAGCCCTTGCCGCGCCAGTCCGGATCCGTCATCACAGTTCCGATCTGTCCGAGCCGCAAGGTCCGGCCCCGCCAGGACAACGTCATCAGACTGAAGGATGCGTTGGAGACCACCTGACCATCCGCGACCAGCGCGTACGGCTGATATCCGTTACCCCACCAGCCGCTCTGGTACCAGGGCTCAAAATCAAGATCAAATACCCGGCTGGCCAGCTCGTTGAAGCTGCGGCGGATCTCCGGGTTCTGACGGACAGATGAGGTGAAAGTATAAAGGCGGCCCTGAATCGTTACCTGCATGGTGTGGTTCCTCCCGCGAATCCCCGGCCGCATGGGGCAGCCGGACCCTGATTTTTGATTATAGCATCTTCAGCCAATGATGTAATTTCCTGGCATCGGATTTTCCGGGAGCCAATCAATAGGAGAACCACGGGTAATGCCGGCGGGCCAGCTGGAGATAAGGGGACAGATCCGGCAGCCTGACCAGGCAGCTCAGCCCGCGAACCCCGAGCGATTCTGCCCCGATGATTGTCAGCTGCATTCTGTCACCTGCTTTGGCAATGCGTCTTTGCGCATGAAGACCCTGGCCGCGTGCACATGGCGACCCTCTTCATTATAACAGGCCGGCAAAGTCCGGCAAAACCGGATACAGGCAAAATTCGGCGGATAACGGTATAATAGAATCAGCCGGATATTTTTTTAGCAATAAGCGGCCCGCGACGGGTGCCGTTTTGTCAGTCAATAAGGGAGGTTGATCCGTGTTGGAAATCAATGAGTTTATCGTCTTTAGTTCTACAGGTGTCTGCCAGGTCACAGACATCATCAAACAGGCATTCGGAGAGGGAGACGAGCGCGAATACTATGTTCTCGAACCGCTCTATTCCAGCAGTTCGACGATCTATATCCCAACGGATAATGTTCATGTGCATCTGCGCAAAATCATGTCGAAAGAAGCGGTCAACGAACTGCTCGATGGCCTGTCCGCGATTGATATCGAATGGGTCTGCAATGACCAGGAGCGGCGCAACACGTCGGCTGACCTGATCAAGACCGGCGGCCCTCAGGAACTGGCCTGTCTGATCAAGATGATGCTTCTGCGCCAGCAGGAACAGATCGCCAACGGCAAACAGCTCTCGGCCAGTGATACGGAAATCATGCGCCAGGCGGGTCAGATCCTTTATGGTGAGGTTGCGCAGGTACTTGGACTGACCATTGAAGAAGCGGAAGCGCTCGTGATTGAAAAATTCAATCTGCCGGAAATCGAAACAGAGGACGAAGACGCCTGAAGATCATCCCCGCGGAAAATCACGCGTCGGCACAACACAGACATACCGGTCCGACCGGATACACTCAACTGGCAGACATCAGAATCTGTGGTATAATTCATCTCGTTTACGAGTGCAGTCATCCTCTGCCAGGAAAGGATCTCCCATGTCTGTTGTTCGCCGCTTTATCGCCTATTACCGGCCCTATCGCCGGACTCTGCTGTTTGACATGCTCTGCGCGGTGGCCGCGTCAGGCATCGACCTGACGATTCCGCTGCTGCTGAACTACCTGCTCAAGCAGGTTTTTCCGCTGTCCGACCAGGACCGGGTTTTCCGCCAGGTTCTGCTGGTCGGCGCCGCGCTGCTGGGGCTCTACCTGATCCGCATGCTGGCCCAGTACTATATTACCTCATGGGGCCATATCATGGGCGCGAAAATGGAGACGGACATGCGCAGCCAGCTGTTCACCCATTTTGAGAAGCTGTCCTTTTCCTATTATGACAAAAATAACACCGGCCATATGATGTCGCGGATGATCGCCGACTTATTTGATATCGCCGAGCTGGCCCATCACGGACCGGAGGATCTGTTCATCTCGGTGATCAAACTGACCGGTTCATTCCTGATTCTCGCGGCGATCAACCTGCAGGTCACCTCATTTCTGGTGATCATCGTGGTCGTCATGTTCATCTTCTCTTTCTACTACAACATGAAGATGCGCCGGATCTTCATGGACAACCGGCGCAAAATCGCGGATGTCAACGCCGTGGTCCAGGACAGCCTGGCCGGTATCCGCACCGTCAAATCCTTTAGCAACGAATCGCTGGAACGCGGGAAATTCGAACGGGGCAATCAGCGGTTTCTCGAATCCCGCAAGCAGAACTACCTGACGATGGGCCGCTATCACTCGGTGAACGGTTTTCTCCAGGGCATGATGTATCTGACGGTCATTGTCAGTGCCGGATTTTTCATTTCGCGCGGCAGCATGCCGGTGACCGATATCATCATCTATATGATGTACATCGGCATGTTCCTTGACCCGATCAATCGTCTGGTCAACTTCACCGAGCAGTTTCAGCGTGGCTATACCGGATTTCAGCGGATGCTGGAAATTGTCGATACCGAACCGGACGTCAGCGACCGGTCCGACGCTGTGGACGCGGGAGAACTGACGGGACAGATCACCTTTGACCAGGTCACATTCGCGTATGAGGCCGAGCATCCGGTGCTCAGCGGGATCAGTCTGGACATTCCGGCCGGTCAGACCATTGCCCTGATCGGGCCATCCGGTGCCGGAAAAACGACCTTCTGTTCACTGATCCCCCGCTTCTATGATGTGAGCGAAGGGGCTGTGCGGGTTGACGGACGGGATGTGCGTGACTACACGCTCGATTCCCTGCGCCGCAATATCGGGGTTGTGCAGCAGGATGTCTATATCTTCAACAGCACGGTCCGTGACAATATCGCCTATGGCCGCCCGGACGCGACAGACGGGGAGATCATCGAAGCCGCGCGCAAGGCGAATATCCATGACTTCATCATGAGCCTGGATGACGGCTACGACACGATTGTCGGCGAACGGGGTGTTCGATTCTCCGGCGGTCAGAAACAGCGCATCTCGATCGCCCGGGTTTTCCTGAAAAATCCGCCGATCCTGATTCTCGATGAAGCGACCTCATCGCTGGATAATGAGAGTGAACGCCTGATCCAGCAGGCGCTGGATATGCTGTCGAAGGACCGCACGACACTGGTGATCGCCCATCGCCTGAGTACGGTCAAGCACGCGGACGAGATCATCGTTCTGACTGAGGATGGTCTGGCGGAACGCGGTGATCACCAGTCCCTGCTCGAACAGGCCGGACTTTACGCGCACCTGTACCAGCTGCAGTTTGAAGTCGCCTGACCGATCTGATGGCACGGCTGCCCGCCCGTCTTTCCGGCCATTCCATGTAATCAAAAACCGGCCTGTGAGTGGTTCACAGACCGGTTTTTCCTTTGTACAGCGAATCGATTTCAGATGCGGCGGTGCCCGTCTTTGATGTGGTGCGGATCGCTGCGCGGGATCCAGTCGAGAAAGGCCTCAACTTCACGATCCCAGAAACGCCATTCATGCAGGTAATTTTCGCCGACCACCCAGGTCACATCGAAATCGAGCGCCAGCAGGTGATTCTTGAAGGCGACATTATTCTCAAACAGCTCATCCTGGTCGCCACAGGAAATGTACATCGGGACGCGGCGGTCTTCCGCCGCGCAGCGCTCTGCCAGATGATAGCAGTCAAAGGCTTCCGGCCGCTTGTTCTGGTTCTTTTTTCCGGGTGCGCCGGAGAACGAACCGATCGCCGCGAATCGCTCGCTCTGGCTCAAACCGTGAACGAGTGAACCGTAACCGCCCATCGACAGACCGGCGATAAACGTATCGGCCGGCCGGTCCGAGATCGGCAGCAGCGTTTTGACGAATTCCGGCAATTCATGCGAGATGAAATCAAAATAATTATCATCACCGCCATGGTTGATATAGGCTTTGTTTTCAGCGGACAGCATGACAACGGCAATATTGCGCTCTTCAGCGAACAGCTCAATCCGTGTGTAGCCATTCCAGGTCGCGTGGTTGTTGGCATAGCCATGCAGCAGATACAAGACCGGATAGGGCGCTTTGATCTGGTGTGAAGGCTGGTCGGCCATCATTTCAGAAAAATTCATCGTCGGGAAGATGATCGTCAGATCCACTGCCCGTCTCAGGGTATAGGACAGAAAATTACAGGTCAGATGTGCCATGAAAAGCTCCTTTCATCCAACTTATTGCCAGTCAGCAGCAGTTGATCCACTTACTTGCTTTTCAGTGCCGACGCGGCCGCCTGATCGAGTACGACGGTGGCCTCTCCGCTGTAGAGCTGGATCGCTGAAGCCGTGACATCCGCGCTGACCGGCCCTTCCAGGGCCCGGGCGATGATCGCCGCCTTCTTTTCACCGTTCGCGAGCATCAGCAGACTGCGGGCTTCCAGTATCGTGCCGATCCCCATCGTGATCGCATGGTCCGGCATCTTTTCGCGTGGAATACCGGCGGCCTTGTAGAAGGCTTCATAATTATCATCAAGGGTCTGCTGGGTCAACGGTTCCACATGTGTCCGGCTGTCCAGTGAGGTCCCTGGCTCATTAAAGCCCCAGTGGCCGTCCCCGCCGATGCCGAGCAGCTGCAGATCAATGCCGCCGGCATCACGGATCGCCTGTTCATAGGCCTGGCAGAATGCTTCAGGGTCGCTGGCCCGTCCATCCGGAACATGGGTGTTCTCCTCGCGGATGTTGATGTGGCGGAACAGCTCCTCATACATGAAACGGCTGTAGCTCTGGTCTTCATGATAGGGCTTATCCATGTCGCGGCTGATGCCGAGATACTCATCCAGATTGAATGTCCGCACCTGTGAGAAATCCAGTCCCTCCTGATGCAGCCGGATCAGCTCCCGGTATGTCCCGATCGGCGTTCCCCCGGTGGCCAGACCCAGAACACAGTCCGGTTTGCTGCGGACGAGTTCCGCGATGATCTGTGCCGCTTTCCGGCTCATGTCCTCATAGGTTTCCTTGACGATAATATGCATGGCAATTCCTCTCTTTCCTACTGGTGCGGACCCCGCTTCATCTGAACGAAGAGAGAAGCGGCCGCGCTCGTTGTCGTGTAAATTTGATTATATCAATTGGATGCCGGCTGCGCTATCAGGAAGTTCCCGATTGAGCTCAGGCCATGGTTTTGAGCATCTCGAGGGTCACCTCGTGCTCCAGCGGCTGATCGTTCAGCCAGCGTTCACACTCATCTGCCATATAATCAGCCATCCGTTCAACTTCACGTCCCATGCTGCCGGCGATATGCGGTGTGGTGAAGACATTGTGCAGACGCAGCAGCTCACTGTCTGTTCGTGGTGGCTCCGGATCAAAGACATCGAGCAGCGCGGTCCGGCCCGGTGCTTCGCGCAGCGCCCGGATCAGGTCGTCTTCAACAACCTGGGCACCGCGCCCTGTGTTGATGAAGGTCGCGTTGGGCTGCATGAGTGAGAAGAGGCGGTAATCCAGCATGCCGCGGGTCTCCGGCAGATTGGCCAGATGATTGGAGATCGTCAGACAGGAAGAAAACAGGGTCTCAAGTGAACACGGTGTGACCTGCAGCTCAGCCGCGCGTTCAGCCGGCAGGAACGGATCATACACATAAACAGCCATTTGATACGGCTTGAGGGCCTCAATCACCAGTGATCCGACGCTGCCGGCACCGATGATTCCGACCCGGGCCATATAATTCCCCTGGAACTGCTGGCTGTAGGTCTGGGCCAGGCGGTAGTCCTTGCGGGTCAGACGCGTTGTCTGGAAAAAGCCCTTATTGGCGAGCAGAATGGCAGACAGTGTATATTCCGCGACCAGAACCGCGTTGGCCCGCCAGGCACTGCAGAGGCGGATGCCGCGCCGCAGAAAAGGACGGGCGAACGTCTGGACACTGCCGGCCGCGTATAACAGCAGGCGAAGTGACGGAAAGATCCGGCTGATCGCCTCATCGCCCATTTCCGGCATGCCCCAGGTAGAAAAAATAATCCCGACATCGGCAAATTGTCCGGCCGGCTCAAGATCAGATTCGGTATAACAGACCGGATCCAGGCGGCAGAAAGTGTTGACGCGGGCCAAGATCTCCGTGGTGTAAAGATCCGAAACACCTTGGCGGCGATTGGAAAGCATGATGGCGCGAATGCTCGTAGACATGGTCGACTCCTTCCGGCTGGCCGGCAGGGGAAAACGACGGCCGGCGGCACTGTGCTGCTTCAGTTTGATGCTACCATCCGGGGGGTGATCTGACAACCAAAGCGCCTGCCCGGACGGTGAACCGGCGGCACTGCTGACCGCTTATTTTTTCTCTCATGAACCCTCTGTTCAGACTGGTATTCCCACTGAGGTTTTATGCTATGATAATGACAAATAGCTAGCGGATCATCCCGGATCGGGTGAATCAAATGAATGGAGGCCATATGAAAAAAGTGATTGTGATCGGAGCCGGAACGGCCGGACTGGCCTGTGCCGTCCGTCTGCTCGCGGCCGGTTATGCGGTGGACATTTATGAAAAGAACGCGATCCCCGGCGGCAAGATGCACCAGATCCGTAAAGACGGCTACACCTTTGATGTCGGCCCGACCCTGGTCATGATGCCCTCGATCTACGAGGACGTTTTCCGCGCGGCCGGGCGCGACCCCGCGGATTACCTGTCCATGCAGCCGCTCGATCCGATGTACACCGTCTACTTTGACCGTCCGGACCATGCCCGCTACGATGTCAGTTCCAATCTGACCACACTGATGCAGATGCTGGAAGCCCGCAGCCCGCAGACGGCCAGCGGATTTCTCCACTATCTGGCCGATATCTATGACCGCTACCTGGTGGCAGTCGACCACTTCATCACCCGGCCGTTCCGCAGCCGCAAGGATTTCTACAATCTGAAGACGCTGCGCCAGGCCTTGAAACTGAAGACCTTCGACAGCGCGGATCACATGATGAGCCGTTATCTGGCCGACCGGGATGTCCGGCAGATGCTCAGTTTTCAGACGCTGTACATCGGTGTCTCGCCGCAGAAAGGCCCCTCGCTTTACAATATCATCCCGATGATCGAGCTGATGTACGGGGTCTGGTTCCTCAAGGGCGGCATGTACAGCATGGCCAAGGCGATGACCCGGCTGATCAC
>RZZF01000397.1 GCA_009929975.1 Clostridia bacterium | reverse complement strand
CTGATATTGGGCAGGTTGACACTCTTGCGGTCTGAAACAACACCGCCATTCATGACACGGCAGTGGACTTCGCGTCCAACAATTTCCTGAACACTGAGCTCAATCAGGCCGTCATCAATCAAAATCTGCGAACCGGGCTGGACATCTTCATGAATCATTTCATAAGAAACAGGAATCAGCTGGCGGCTGCCCAGAGCATCGGTCGCTGACAGAACTAGCAGATCGCCGGTTTCCAGACGGACTGATCCTTCTTCAAAATGCCCGGTTCTGATTTCAGGTCCGCGGGTATCGAGAAGGAGCGCGACTGGCTGATCCAGAGCCTCACTCAGCCGGCGAACCCGTTGAACACGGCCGAGATGCTCCTGATGTGAGCCATGCGAGAAGTTGAACCGGGCCACATTCATGCCGTTGGTCAGCATGCTCTTCAGAAGGTCATCCTGATCCAGTGCAGGACCCATCGTACAAATGATTTTTGTCTTACGCATATGCAGATCTCCTGTCATGCGGCTTTTCGGCCGGTTCGGCGGCCAGGCTGCCAGATTCTGTGAATCAGGTACAGACTTGATGATTACGATTTTAGACTTGATCATTGGTAACGTCAATGATTGACAGGGCCTGAGGACTGTGCTAAAATGATCAAGATCATCAACGCCAATTAACAGGAGAACTCATATGCCATTTTTAATTGAAACCCATTTTCACACCAGTGAAGTCAGTACCTGCGCCCATGTTCCGGCTGCCGAAGGAATCCGGCGCGTCAAAGCCCGCGGCTATCAGGCTGTCGTGGTCACCGATCACTATACACCGGAGTTTTTTGCCGCGCACGGGCAGATGACACAGCAACAGCAGATCGAGCAGTATCTGTCCGGCTACCAGGCCGCCCGGGCCGCAGGCGAGTCAGTCGGTCTTCTTGTACTGCCTGGAATGGAGATCCGTTTTCCTGAAAATTATAATGACTATCTGGTCTACGGTTTTGAGCCTGAGTTTCTTTTCCAATATCCGGATTTATGGCAGCATGACCTGTCCTCATTCGCAGCGTTCTGCCGGCATCATGATCTTCTTATCTATCAGGCCCATCCCTTCCGCCGCAAGATGACGGTTGTCGTCTCGGATCTGCTCGACGGTATTGAGGGCGTCAATGGTAATCCACGCCATGATTCAAAAAATGATATCGCGATTCAATGGGCGCAACGGCACAACCTGCCGATGATCGGAGGGTCGGATTTCCACCAGGCCGGTGATGAAGGTGCCAGCGGTCTGCTGCTCAGGGATGAAATTACCGACATCCACGGTTTGAAACAGCAATTGAAGACCGGCAGCTACAGCATACTGCTGCCTGCGTCCCGTCAGGGATCCGTGCTATAATATGGCTGAAAACAGTGATCCGATTCGATACCGTCAAATCACAGATGACCTGCACGATGGTCAAGGAGCACGTTATGGACAATCAGGAGAACACCCCGCTGGAAC
>RZZF01000396.1 GCA_009929975.1 Clostridia bacterium | reverse complement strand
GTCATCTTTCTTGCGCCGTTTCTCATTGGTCGGGCAGTCACGGTTGCCGCATTTCGGGAAGGTCCGTCCGCGGTAGCGCTTCCAGACCATATACGATCCGCATGTCTCACAGTGGCTGTCCTCAATCGGGATATCCCAGCTGATAAAGGCGCATTCCGGGTCTTTTCCCTTACGGTCACAGGTATAGAAACGGCTGCCGCGGTATTTTTTCGATACGCGGCTGACCAGTCCGGACCCGCACAGCGGACAGACACCTTTAACGGCATTTTCAATATTGCGGGTGTATTTGCACTCAGGATAATTGCTGCAGGCAATGAACTTGCCGAAGCGGCCTTCCTTGATCACCAGATCACCGTCATTGCATTCCGGACAGGATTCGCCGGTCGGTGTCACGGCAATTTTGACCCGCTCCATTGTCTCAGTCGCGTCCTGCACCTTCTGGTGGAACGGCGGATAGAACTGGTCAAGAATCCGGACCCAGTCCACTTCACCGGATTCAACGGTATCAAGACGCTCTTCCATGTCAGCCGTAAAGGCCAGATCGACGATATCATCAAACTGTTCTTCCAGCATGCCGGTGACCGCTTTGCCCAGCTCTGTCGGTTTGAGAAAGCGTTGTTCTTTTTCAACATAGAAGCGGTCAAGAATCGTCGAGATGGTCGGCGCATAGGTTGATGGCCGGCCGATACCTTTTTCTTCCATCGCGCGGATCAGAGTCGCCTCGGTGTAGCGCGGCGGCGGCAACGTGAATTTCTGTTCACTGGTCAGGCGGTTGAACGTCAGCTCATCCCCTTCAGCCAGTTCCGGCAGACGGTTTTTACTGTCATCTTCATCATCCGCGGGTTTTTCTGCTTCCTGGTCAACCAGCTGGACACCATATTGTGCCAGATATCCGGGAAAGACGATCGTTTCCCCGCTGACCCGGAAGATCTGGCCATTGGCCTCGATATCAGCAGTGACTGTATCAACCTGGGCCGGTGCCATCTGTGATGACATGAATTTATCCCAGATCAGTTTATACAGGCGGTACTGGTCATTGGACAGCTGATCGCGGATCTGCTCCGGCGGCAGATCAAAATGGGCCGGACGGATCGCTTCATGCGCGTCCTGCGAAGCATTGCGGTTGCGGTAGTGATTCGCGGTTTTCGGCAGATAGGCTTCGCCGAAGACACGGGTGATATACTGGCGCGCTTCCTGCTCCGCTTCCGTCGAGACCCGGACAGAGTCCGTACGAATATAGGTGACCAGCGCGGTCGTGCCGATTTTCGGCAGATCAAGCCCTTCATACAGCTGCTGGGCGACAACCATGGTCCGGCGGGAAGTAAAGCTGAGATACCGAGACGCTTCCTGCTGCAGCGTGCTCGTGGTGAACGGCGCGCCGGCCTTGCGCTGCTTGCGGCCCTTCTTGACGGTCCGAACGGTCCAGCGGGCCTGCTTGACCGCGGTTTCAACCGCGGCGGCGTCATCCTGATGGC
>RZZF01000395.1 GCA_009929975.1 Clostridia bacterium | reverse complement strand
TCTCCCGGACTCCAATGTCATCTAGTCTTTTTACTTTACGCATTTGGGTTGACCAGTCCTCTTTGTGTGAGCAGTTGACATCATAAACCTTAATCAATCACTCTACTAATGCAAGTCTATCATAGTCTACCTGACAGAGTCCGGTCAGACATTTTCGTCAACCTTGCTAAGCCATCGGCCGCCTGTCCGATAGACGAGAATGCTTAGACTCATCCTCAGGCATCAACCGGTTCATTGGCCTGTTTCTTCTTTTGATGGACCAGCCAGATGCCGAGCAGCAACAGGATTGGAAAAACAACAGCGGTCAGTATGCCAAACTTCAGACTGCCCGAGAATACACCGCTCATCAGGCCAACCAGGGTTGGTCCGGCTGCGCAGCCAACATCGCCCGCCAGAGCGAGAAAAGCAAACATCATGGTGCCTCCGGCCGGCAGCCGGGCCGCGGACAGACTGAAGGTCCCGGGCCACATGATGCCGACAGCCAGTCCACAGATCGCACAGCCGATCAGACTGAGCACCGCACCCGGAGAAAGGGATATCAAAAAATAACTGGCCAGACAAAGGACCGCGCTCAAGGCCATGAAACGTTCCAGCTTCAAGCGGGCGCCATAGCGCCCGTAATACAGGCGTGACAACCCCATCATAACGGCAAACATCATCGGACCGGCTAAATCCCCGATGGTTTTGTTGACACCGAGTCCCTGTTCCGCGAACGCAGATGCCCACTGGCTGACCGCTTGTTCACTGGCACCGGCGGCGATCATCAGCATCACAAGAATCCAGAACAGCCGGTTACGCAACAGCTGGGTGAGGGAAAATCCCTTGAGATGGGAGCCGACCGGAGCCGCCAGCGGTACGCGGGCAAAAAAGAATGTGTTGAACAGCGGAACGATGGCCCAGAACAAGGCCAGCCACGGCCAGTTTTCAATACCCGCCAGAACAAAGAAAATCGTTGAGATCAAGACAACACCAACATGCCCCCAGCAATAAAATGAATGGAGAAGGCTCATCGTTGATTCCTTGTGATCACTCGGACAGGCCTCGACAATAGGACTGACGAGGACTTCCAGCAATCCGCCGCCGGCAGCATAGATCATGACCGACAACAGCAGTCCATGGAACGGGTTGGCAAACAGCCCCGGCAGGATAATAAGGCCGACCAGTCCGGCCGTCGCGAAAAGATGGGCCGCGACGATCGAGACGCGATAGCCGATTTTATCAACAAAAAACGCCGCGAGAAAATCGACCAGCAGCTGAAAACCGAAATTGAGTGTCACCAGCAGCGTTATCTGCGTCAGCGGAATCTGATAGGTTGATTGAAAGGTCAGGAATAACAGCGGAACGAAATTGTTGATCACTGCCTGAACGATGTAAGCCGTAAAACTGGCATAGATGGTGTGCTGATAGGTCAGACCTTTAGGCATCGCGCTGCCTCCCTGCCGGCAGCATCACGATCTGCCATTGCTTCAGTTTTTCT
>RZZF01000394.1 GCA_009929975.1 Clostridia bacterium | reverse complement strand
AAATAGCCGGGCAGGAGTATACCATGACCAGATTACTGTCGATCCAATTTCCCTCAGCCACGCGTCAAGGAACAATCGCCGCGAATCTTTATCTGCCTCAGCTGAAACCGCCGGCTTTGCTGATTCAGGTGATTCACGGCATGGCTGAGCACCGGCTCCGCTATGCGGAATTTTGTGACTATCTGGCTGAACAGGGATATGCGGTCTGCATCCATGACCAGGCCGGTCACGGTGAATCAGTGGATCGTGATGAGAAACTGGGATATTTCGGACCGCATGACGGTCATGATCTGGTGCTTGATGACATTACGGAAGCCAGACGACAGTCACTCGAGCGGATACAGCATGAATGGCCGGAGACTGAACAGCCGCCGGTGGTGCTGTTCGGCCACAGCATGGGTTCTTTCATCGGCCGGTTGTACTGCCGGCGATATGGCCACGAACTGGCCGGTGCCGTATTTTCCGGTACAAGCGGCCGCAATCCGGCGATTCCGCTGGCCTTATGGCTGGCCAGGCGTTCTGTCCGCAAAAACGGGCCGCTCTACCGCGATCACTTTCTCGCGGGACTGACCGCACGCGGCATGACGGCGAAAATCAACCCGCTGCGTACGCCGCTTGATTGGCTGAGTCGTGATGAAGCGATTGTCGATGCCTATATCGCTGATCCGAAATGCGGTTTCGCGTTTACCGCGGCTGGTTATGCGGATTTGTACAGCTGGCTTAAGGCGATTTCATCACCACAGTGGGCGGCTGCGCTGCCGACTACATGTCCGGTTCTTCTGATCAGCGGATCGGCGGACCCGGTCGGACAATATGGCCGCGGACCGCGCCAGGTCGCGCGATGGCTGCAGGCGACCGGACATCAGACTGAACTGAGACTATATGAGGGTGGCCGCCATGAGATGCTCAATGAAATCAACCGGACTGAAGTCTGGCAGGATATCGCCGACTGGCTCGAATGTGTCGCCGGAAGGCCGGACCCGATAAAACAGGGGGGTATTTCGTGATTACAATCAAAGATGTGGCTGCCAAAGCCGGTGTTTCCTACGCTACGGTATCCCGCGCCTTGAACGGACGGGAAGAGGTCAGTGCCGAAACGCGGCAGCGGATCATCACGATCGCGCAGGAAATGGGCTACCAGCCGAACGCGGTTGCCCGCAGCCTGGTCAATAAGAAGACATCAACCCTGGCGTTAATTGTTCCCGATGTCTCCAACGCTTTTTTTGCCGATATCACGATGGCCATTCACAAGGCGGCCGAAGACAGCGGCTATACATCGATCATCTGCAACACGGACTGGGATCCGCTCAAGGAGCAGACTAAACTGCAGGTCATGATGCAGCAGCGGGTGGAAGGCATCATTCTCAAACCGGCCGCGTTCATCAAGCCCGGCCTGCTTCAGGCGATGGCTATTCCCATGGTCTTGTTCTGGCATGATATGGATGATGATTTATCCTATATTGAGGTTGATCATGCTC
>RZZF01000092.1 GCA_009929975.1 Clostridia bacterium | reverse complement strand
GGTTTATTCTGGTTTTGGGGTAGATCATAGGTGCGTGCTGGCATGATTTCGCGCAGGCGGCTGATCGACTGGTCGATGTGCAGGATGGCGTCATGGATCCGGTTGTCCTGGTTCAAGAGGATGATGTTGCTGTGCCGGCCCATGATCTCAACAACCAGTCGCTTTTCCAGACGATCGCCCATCTCGTTGATCGTCATGAAGCGCAGATTGAAGATCCGCTCATAATCCGGTGTGCTGATTTCCAGCAGACGGGCTCCGGACAGATGTTTGCGCAGCAGCATGCAGAACATGGGCGGCTGACTGGGATTGCGGCGGGCTGCTTCGGTCAGGTGAAGCCGGGGGGAGGACGGATTGGCGGAGAGCAGCAGGCGGACATTGCTTGATTCCAGACGGAGCAGCAGCACAATGTCGTGCCGGTCCGGCTGATGGATCTTGTCGACCCGCGCGTCGCGCAGACTCGAGTTCAGTTCAGCCGCTAAACATTTAGCGGTGATACCGTCAAGGGGCATGATGGATCCTCCCGTTTGATGATTTATTTCTTAAGCAGAAAACGCAGCCAGAAGAAAATGGCGACACCGATCAGTTCAAGACCGGTGATCAGGAAAAAAAGATCAAACTGATTCCCGCTGACCAGAAGGTTGAGACTGAGGATGACTGCGCCCAGCAGCGTGATCATCAGCATCCGGCCGAAAAAAGTGAGACTGACCAGCGTCAGGAAATTGCTGAGCAGTCCCCGGTGCCGCCGGCCCCGTCGTGTGCCTGCGGCTGGCTTGCGCGTCGTTTTGCGTGTTGTCGCCATCGCGCTTATTCAGCTGAACCGCGGCCTTTGAAGGCCTGCAGCAGTTTGATGGTGAAAAAGAACAGGACGAGTGAGAGAAAAACACCAACCAGTCCGACTCCGGCGACGAACAGTCCCTGAGTCAGCAGCGGTGCCTGTTGCAGTGTTTCCAGCATGATAGGTTTCTCCTTTCGCGAGTGGTGGTCAGGCTCTGCCGACCAGCCAGGTGACCAGGGTGATGATGAAGCCGCCGGCGATGATCGAGCCGAGCTGGCCGGAGACATTGGCGCTGATCGCCTGCATCAGGATGAAGTTTTCCGGATCATCTTTCTTGGCCATTTTCTGAATGACACGGGCCGACATCGGGAAGGCCGAGATACCGGCCGCGCCGATCATCGGATTGATTTTCTTTTTCAGGAAAACATTGATCAGTTTGGCGAACAAAACACCACCTGCGGTGTCAAAGACGAAGGCCAGCAGACCGAGCAGCATGATCGCCGCGGTTTCCAGCCGGATGAACTTATCAGCGACCATCGTTGAACCGATCGTCAGGCCGAGCAGGATCGTGACCAGGTTGGCCAACTCGTTCTGGGCTGATTTGGACAGGCGTTCCAGCACACCGCATTCACGGATCAGGTTGCCGAACATCAGTGAACCGACCAGCGGCACACTCATCGGGACGAGAATACCGGCGATGATCGTGATCGTGACCGGAAAGAGCAGACGGACAATCCGGGAGACCGGTTTATCGCTGTAATCCATGCGGATCTGGCGTTCCTTCTTGCTGGTCAGGGCCCGGATCACCGGCGGCTGGATAATCGGCACCAGTGACATATAGGAATAAGCCGCGACCGAAATCGGACCCATGTATTCCTTGAGGTTGAAATGGTTGGCGACATAGATTGTGGTTGGACCGTCAGCCGCGCCGATGATGCCGACCGCGGCGGCGAGACGCATCGCGTTCGCGCCTTCGATGCCGATCAGCGGCAGGATGATAAGGGTGAGGAGAAAGGTGGCGAAAATACCGAACTGGGCTGCCGCGCCGAAAAAGATCATCACCGGCTGGCGGAAGAGCGGTGAAAAATCGATCATCGCGCCGACCGCGATAAAGATCAGAATCGGAAACAGTTCGGTCGCGATACCGGCATTATAGAGAATCTGGAGAAAACCGGGTTCTTCAGCTGACCCGAGTACGGCCGACGCGCCGGCGAAGACCGGCGGCAGATTGACCAGAATCGCGCCGAAGCCGATCGGCAGGAGCAGGGCCGGTTCATAATCCTTGGCGATGGCCAGATAAATCAGGACACCGGCAATGATGAACATGACCAGGGCCCGCAGGCCATCCATGCTGCCGAAGTAGGTGACACCGGACAGCAATTCATTGAAAATTTCGCTCATAAAGGTCCTCCGTTCTGATGATCGCACCGTCTGACCGACGGCATACACTGATTATAGACGATAGGGAGCTGCAGGTAAAAGGACAAGTTGAAAGCGCATGGGTCCCGGGCTCAGCTCAGTGATCGCTCGCAGGCTTCGGTGGTTCCGCTCTGTCGGACTTTCGCCAGCAGGGTGCGGATCTTTTCAGTCGGATCGATCAGGACTGACAACGAGGCGTCATGGTTGATCGCGTCAACCAGCAGGGCAACGAATTTAGACATGTTGACATCAAAGAACCAGGGCGCGGCCAGCAAGTCCGGGCTGCGATAGGTCAGGTTGGTCGCGAAGACCTTGCTGATCAACCCTTCCTCATAGGCTTTGTTGAATGAGGCCAGCCCGTCGGTAAACAGGCCGAAGGTGACCGCGCAGAAGATGCGGTTCGCTTTGCGGTCCTTGAGCTCACGGGCGATATCGAGCATGGATTCGCCGGATGAGATCATGTCGTCGACGATCAGAATATCCAGTCCTTCCACCGATTCACCGAGAAACTCATGAGCAATGATCGGGTTGCGGCCGCCGATGACCTTGGTGTAGTCGCGCCGCTTATAGAAGGTGCCCAGCGGAACCCCGAGCATGGACGCGAAATACATGGCGCGGCCGATCGCGCCTTCATCCGGGCTGACGACCATCAGTTTCCCATCGCTGATATTGAGGTCCGGCGTACAGTTGACCAGCGCTTTGATCAACTGGTAGGTGGACGGGATGCTTTCAAAACCACTGGTGGGGATCGCGTTGGCGACACGTTCATCATGCGCGTCAAAGGTGATGATGTTCTTGACACCCAGATCATACAGCTCTTCCAGCATATGGGCACAGTCCAGCGACTCACGGCTGTTGCGCTTGTGCTGGCGGCCTTCATAGAGATACGGCATGATCACATTGATACGGCGGGCCTTGCCGCTGATCGCCAGGATCACACGTTTGAGATCCTGATAATGATCATCCGGGCTCATATGGTTGTCGATATCGAACATGCGATAGGTACAGGAGTAGTTGGTGACATCGGAGATGATGAAGATATCATGTCCGCGGACCGTATTGGTCAGCATCGCCTTGCCCTCGCCGGACGAGAAGCGGATATTCTCGACGGGTACTCGGTAGTCCTGGCGCATGAAACCGGGATAGAGCTCATCATCACCCGGACTGGCCTCCTGATATTCCATCCGGCGGGTCAGCAGGAAATCGTTGACCAGCTGGGTAAATTTCTGGCTTCCGGTCAGAGGAATCAGGCCGATCGGCCCGACGGGCGCCATCGGGTTGTTCCCGTACTGTTTGTAGATGTAATAGTTGCGATCATCCTGGGGCTGGTTTGGCAGCATGTTGATCCTCCGATAATTTTTTCAGGCCTGGCCGGTGTTCAGCCGTTGCGGCGCCTGTAGTAATCCAGCAGTTTCTGAATTTTCTCTGTCGGGGTGACCAGTTTGGACAGAGAGGCATCGTGATTGATGGCATCGATCAGCAGAGCGACAAACCGTGAGGCGTCAGCTTCAACGAACCATGGTGCCGCGAGCAGCTCCGGCGGACGGTAGATCAGATTGGTTGAGAAGATCCGGTCGATGATGCCTTCCGCGTGTGCCTGGTGGAACGCGTCAATGCCGGATGTAAACTGGGCAAATGTGACGGCAACGAAGACCCGGCGGGCTCCGCGGGATTTCAGGTCGGACGCGACACGCAGCACCGTCTGTCCGGTCACGATCATGTCGTCAATGATCAGGCAGTCAAGTCCGCGCACATCGTCACCGAGGAAGGCCTGTCCCACGACCTGGTAATTGCCGTCGACATTGACCTGGTAATTGCGCTTGCGGTAGAACGTACCGAGCGGCACCTCAAACATGGAGGCATAGTACATGGCACGTGATAAGCCGGTTTCATCCGGGCTGATCACCATGAAATGCTCTTTGTCGAGACGAAGGTCATCAATGACATGAATCATCGACTCGATGATCTGGTAGGCGGACTGGATGTTCTCGAAGCCCATTCGCGGCACAGCGTTGGCGACACGGCCGTCATGCGCGTCAAACGTGATGAGGTTCTGGACCCCGAGGCTGAACAGGTATTTCAGCATCGCGGCACAGTCAAGCGACTCGCGGGCATTGCGCCGGTACTGCCGGCCTTCGTACAGATAGGGCATGATCACATTGATGCGGCGGGCATGGCCGGTGACCGCGAGAATAATCCGGATGAGATCCTGATAATGCTCATCCGGACTCATTTCAGTTTCCTGGCTGAATCGTGTATAGGTGCTGCTGCGGTTGAGTACATCGGTGATGATAAACAGATCGTGACCGCGTACGGTCTGGCTGATGATGGCCTTGCCTTCACCGGATGTGAAACGCGGTGTATTGACCGCGATGCGATAGTCTGAACGCATGAAGCCGGGCGTTGCAGCCAGTTCAAGAAGATTGTTGACATAAATAGCCCGCCGGTTGCGCAGGAAGAAGTTGACGGAATCTGAGAAGTCACTGGCGAGGTTATGGGCGATCAGACCGATCGGGCCGATGGGCTTCATGGTGTTGTCACCATACTGATTATAGATATAATAGTTCTTGTCATCTTCATGACGTGGTGCGGCCATGGCGATTCCTCCATCAGCTGAGCGGCAACTGCTCATACCATTATAGCGGATCGGATCGTTCCTGTGAACAGAGACACCTTTTGAAAATTGCTGAAATTGCGCCGTAATCAGCGACGTTCCTTGTGTGGAACCCCAGTGAAGGGAGCCCGAGATGTCCGTAAATTTCAGAAAAACAACCTTTCTCGGCCTTGCGGCCCGTCTGGACCAGTGCCCGCCGCCCGACCGGCCTGAGATTGTGATGTCAGGACGTTCGAACGTCGGTAAGTCATCGTTAATCAACGCGCTGGCCGACCACCGCGGCCTGGCCAAGGTCAGCCAGTCTCCCGGGAAGACCCGGCATATCATTTATTTCAATGTGGACAACCAGCTGCGGCTGACCGATCTTCCCGGCTTCGGATTTGCCCGGGTCGCACGGGATGAGCAGGCCCGCTTTTCACAGCTGACGGATCAGTATCTCAACAGCGACCGTCCGGTCGTTCTGATTCTCCATCTGCTCGATATCCGGCATCAGCCGAATACGCATGATCTGCAGATGATGGAGTGGTTGATGGCATCAGGCCTGCCCTGGCAGATTGTTCTGACTAAGGCGGATAAACTGAGCCGGGCGCAGCAGGAGCGTCAGAAACAGCAGATCGCCAAAACGCTCGGTCTGCCAGATACGAGCCAGCTGCTGGCGGTTTCCATCCAGAACCGCCAGGGAATTGAAACGCTGCGCTCTGTCATCGCGGCCGCGGCCGGTCTGGCCAATGTTCCATCACCGGATGCCGCTGCCGTTGACTGATCCTTTTCCGTCCTGATGTCGAAGGACGCCGGGTCCTGGCGTTTTCTGACGACTGAATCATCCTTTTTTTATTGTTTCCGCCTCTATCATGGTGATGAAGGGAGGCGGAGACCTGATGCCGGAACACGACACAATCCTATCCGATCATCCGATGAAGACCGGTCGTCGTTTCGCCCGTCCGTCTCTGATCGCGAAGCGTCCGCTTCTGTTCCTCATGCTGCCCGTCGCGGCCGCCCGTCTGCTTGGCTGCCGGCCCGCCGGAGTCTGGCTGGTTGTGCCATTGACGGCGCTGCTGCTGTTTGGTCTGCAGGCTCTGCCGGTCCAGCCGTCCGTGCTGCGCTGGCTCATTCCTCTCGTTTTCTGCCTGACCCTGTCCGGCCAGCTGCTCCGCCATCTGCCGGCCCGTGACGCGGCTGAGCGGCTGCAGGGCCAAACCCTGCTGCTGAGCGGAAAAATCCTTGACATCACTGATCCGGACACATTCTATGACCAGACGGTCTTCCAGCTGGATCAGGGCGGCCGTCTCTGGCTGAACGGACCTGCGCATGATCTGGTCTGCGGGACCCGGATCCAGGCGATGATCCGCCTGGACCGACCCGATGGGCGGCGCAACCCGGGTGGATTTGATCAAGCCGCCTGGCTGCGCGGCAAAGGCCTGTACCTGACCGGGGAAATCGTCGGTGACATCCCGGTCAGGCGGTTGAGTCCGCCCGCGGGAGTCGGCTTGAAACAGCTGGCCTGGCAGCAGAAACAACGGCTGATACGAACTCTGAACCGCTTTCTGCCGGAGCGGCCGGCCGCCTTGCTCAGCGCGATCCTGCTCGGCGACCGGTCGCGGCTGACTTTGATGGACCAGGCGCTGCTGCGCAAGGCGGGGCTAAGTCATCTGACAGCCGTTTCCGGAACGCATGTCGCCTTGCTGATCTGGCCGCTGCAGTCACTTTTGCGGGCGATGTTCCATAACCGTTTGATCCGGCGGCTGATCCTGTGTCTGGTACTGACCGGTTTCGGTGCCCTGACCGGATGGCCGTTATCGGTCAGCCGGGCCATTCTGATGCAGGGACTGATTCTGGCAGCCAGCTGGAGCGGACGTCGGGCCGACCGGTTGAACAGCCTGAGCGGAGCGGCTCTGCTGATCATGTTGCTGCAGCCGGACGCCGCTTTGCAGACCGGATTCTGGCTATCGGTCGGCGCGACCCTGGTGCTGATTATTCTTGTCCCACACCTGGCTGAGCGGCTGACAGCGCGCCGGCCCGGAATCCCGCCACGTCTGGCCCGCCTGGCTGTCCTGCCGCTGGCGATTCAATTGTCTTTGCTGCCGCTTTCACTCGGACTAAGCGGGGAAGTGGTCTGGGCCGGCTGGCTCAGCAGCTGGCTGGTGATGCCGCTGATACAGGTTCTGATGCCATACAGCCTGGCCTGGCTGCTGATTGCCGTTCCGCTGTCTCTGGCTGAAGGCGCTGCAGCAACCGCCCTGCTGAGTCTGTCTGCCTGGCCGATCCGTCTTGGCGCCGGACTGTTGATGCGAACCGCTGAATTCAGCGCCCGTCTGCCGCTGCCTCGACTGCTGCTTGGTGATTTCAGCCTTCCGCTCTGGCTGCTGTTTATCACACTGATGCTTCAGGCCAGCGGTCTCTGGCACCAGGCCGCTGATTTTTTCGGCGGTTCACAGC
>RZZF01000091.1 GCA_009929975.1 Clostridia bacterium | reverse complement strand
GGGCACATGCATCCGCTTAACAAAAGGAATTGATCGCTTTTCGGAAGACCTTGATTTTGATATCAAAGCGTTATCGCATGAAGAATTTACAAAAATGACAGATGATGTAATCAGATTTCTTCAAAACAACGGATTGAACGCCTCGGCCAGAGACAGCAACAACCCAAACCTGAAAGCCTTCAGAAGAAATATCTATTTCCCTGAATTGCTGTTCCAACTGGGACTATCCGGACATAAAGCAGAAAGATTTCTGATAAAAATCGAAAGTCAGGATCAGTTGATTGACTACCCTTCCCAAATGGTTAACATAAAGGGAGCTGGTTTTTACTTTCCAATGCCCGTTCCATCGGATGCCTGACGATCGGCTTGTCCTGCAGTCCGGATTCACCGGTTGCCCGGGAGAGCGATGTCGCGATTACTCCAGTCCCCGGGCCGGAAGTGATCACCGGGTCTACCCGGATGAAAGCGGGAACCGCGACCAAGCTGGTTCTCAATATGTTGTCGACCGGAACCATGATCCGCCTGGGTAAAGTCTACGGGAATTTGATGGTCGATGTACGGGCAACCAATGAAAAACTTAAGGCCAGAGCGCGCCGGATTGTCATGCAGTCTGCTGATGTTTCACTTGAGCAGGCTGAAAGTATGCTGGATCAGACCGGTTATGATGTGCGTCTGGCGGTATTTGCCCTGCTGGCCAGACTGGACCCCGACACAGCCAGAGCACGGCTCGAACAAGCTGGCAGCCGTATTCATCATGCGCTGGCTGAACTGGATCGTGAAGTATCTCAGGAGTCAAGGTGATGCCATGTTGTATCTGATCGGAATTGACGCCGGAGGCTCATCAACCAAAGCCGTTGCCTACACAATTGAAGGGGCTGAAATTGAACGTTTTCAGGAACGCAGCGCCAATCCGGCGGCTTCGGGTCTCGAGTCCGCCTATCTGGCCATCCGAGACCTGATTGAGGCCTGCCGTAAACGGCTCGGTGATGGGATCGCGCATGTCCTGGTCGGGATGGCCGGGATTGAAACAGGTGATTTGAAAGCCCAGCTCAGCGAAAGACTGCAGCAGCAGTATCCCTGGCCGATCCGGCTGATCAGTGACGCGCTGCTGGTTCTCGAAGCAAGACTGGGCCTGAATGATGGCATTGTGATTATTTCCGGTACCGGCTCCATTGCCTGGGGCCGTCATGGACCGCAGATCCACCGCGTCGGCGGCTGGGGACATCTGATCGGTGACAGCGGCAGCGGGTATGCCATCGCCATGGAGGCGATTCGCGACATGGCCCGTCAGCGTGATCTTAATCGGCCGTTCGACCGGTTGGGGCAGGCCATTCTCGATCATCTGGGACTTTCTGACTGGTCCGGCCTGGTTTATTTTGTTTACCACTCTGATAAAGCAGCGATCGCGTCCCTGCTGCCTCTGATTGAAGAGCAGATGCTGCGAGGCAATGAGCAGGCCGGTCGATTGTTTTTGCAGGCCGCTGTCCAACTGGCAGACATGGTCGTCAGCTGTGCCGCGGTTCTTAAACTTCAGGCACCTGCGATCGCGGTCAGCGGCAGTGTGCTGCAGCGGATTCCCTATCTGCAGAAGTCACTGATCTCTGAACTGGAAGGCAGACTCCCGGGCTGTACAATTGATTTTCAATCTGTTGATGCCAGTCGCGCCGTTGTGTTCAGTTATCAGAAAATGAGGGCCTGATCTGATCGTGAGGAGGTTGCTATGAATCCGACGATTTCCGAACATCGCAAATGGACGGTGGAACCATTTACCGACAGTGACCTGATGTCCGCCACCGCGCTATGGAACAGCTGCTGCGGGCCTGGAAAACTGGTCTACCAGCCACTGAGCCCGGAAATGTTTCGAACCTTGCTGGTCGATCCGATACCCGGTGTCAGTAAAATCAATCGGGTCGTCCGTGACGGACAGCGGCTCATCGGCTATGCCGGCGGAACATACAGAAATCAGGGTGAACAGGGATATGTGACGATTGTGCTTGTGGATGAATCGTATCGCCGTCAGGGAGTCGGTGCCACGCTGCTTCGCCGGTTGGAATCTGACCTGAGGCATCTGGCCGGCGACCGGCTGAATCGTTTTGAGATCATGTTTTTCAATCCGGTTGCCCTGAACTGGATTGTGCCGGGCACACTCGGGCATGATCATCCCAACTCGCCAGGGGTTGATGTCGCCTGTGACGGCTATCTGTTTTTGAAGAACCAGGGCTATCGTGATATTGTCTACCAGAACAGCTATTATCAGTCATTGGATCATTATCAATATCCGGCAGAAATTCAAACTCGTCTGCAGCGGCTTGCCGGCCAGGGGATCCATATCACGATTTTTGATCCCGCGGTTCATGACGGAATGGAAGCTTTACTTGATGATCTCGGCAGCGATGACTGGCGTCAGATCGTCATGGCCAATATCGCACCGGACGGACCCCGGCATCCGGTCATTATTGTCGAGCATGACAATAAAGTCTGCGGCTTCACCGGACCGATCAGCGTGCAGCCAAGCGGACGCGGTTATTTTGCCGGTATCGGCATTCATTCCGGGTATCGCGGCCGTGGTGCCGGCAAGGTCCTTTTTTCAGCGCTGTGTCTTAACCTGAAAGCGATCGGCGCGTCCTTCATGACGCTGTTTACCGGTGAAACAAACCCAGCGAGGAATATCTATGAGGCGGCCGGATTCAAAATAGTCAGGACCTGGGCCGACATGAAAAAGGAGGTCAAGTCAAATGAACCATAAGACAATCATGGCGATCGGAGGCCATATCGGTGATATGGAGCTGACCTGCGGCGGCGTGCTGGCGACACGGGCCCTTGAAGGAGATCACATTGTCACGGTCGCTTTGACCGGAGGCGAGAAAGGTAATCCGCCGCATCTCTCGACGGCGGACTATCGCCGGCAGAAAATAACTGAAGCTGAAGGTTTTGCCAAAATGTTGAAGGGAACGGCTGTTGTCCTGCCATATGCCGATGGGGAACTGCCGGTCAATGAGATCGTCGCGTTTGAGATCTGTGACCTGATTCGTCAATATCGCCCGGATGTCCTGCTGACACATTGGAAGAACAGTATCCATAAAGATCATATCGCCACACATGAGCTGGTCAATGATGCCCAGTTCTATGCTGCTCTGCCGGGTTTCGAACGTGAGCGGCCGCCCCATTTCGCCGGTGGTCCATATTATGCGGAAAACTGGGAAGATCCGTTTGATTTCTCGCCGTCTGTCTATTTTTCGGTCAGCCGGGCGGGATTCGACTTGTGGCGTGAAGCGATCGCGCTGCATTGGTTTACCGTTCACAGTACATCATTTGAGTACCGTGAGTATTATACGCATTTGATGTCGGTCCGCGGCATTGAGGCACGAACCCGGTATGCCCAGGCGTTTGACATCCCGCCGATGAGCAAGCGGAAGACCATCACCACATTCTGAGGTTGAGTATGGAATCGATACCTGCATTCATTCAGACTGGACAGATGCTCAGGCAAGCGTTGTCTGTTGGAGCTTTTCCGTCCTATGCAGCAGCCGTCGGCACCCATGAGTCCATCCTGTTCAAGCGGATTGAGGGAGACGCGGCCGTCTGGCCGGTCAGGCGGCCGGCCGGTGAATCAACACGGTATGACCTTACGTCTCTCAGTAAATGGCTGGCAACAACACTGGTTGCTTTGCGTTTGATTGATCAGGGAAAACTTGATCTCGATCACTCAATCAACCGCTACATGGATGTCCCGAATGATAAAACCGCGGTCACCATTCGCCACCTGCTGTGCCACACCGCTGGATTCGAAGCTCATTTCATGCTGCGAAACGGCATCGCGCCGCCGCAGGATGCCGCGAAGGAAATCCTGAGCCAGCCATTAGCCGGCCGACCCGGACAGCAGGTCATCTACAGTTGCATGGGTTTCATTCTGCTTGGCCGTCTGCTTGAACAGATCAGCGGGCGTCAATTGGATCAGCTGGCCCATGAATGGATATTTCAGCCGCTCGGCATGACCGGAACCGGCTATCGTCCCATCTCCGGATCCTTTAGCAAATCAACTGCCGGATCAGTGGCCGCGACTGAACTCGATCCGCTCAGCGGACACCATATCTGCGGCCAGGTCCATGATGAAAACGCACGTTTTCTCGGTGGTGTTTCGGGTAATGCCGGTGTTTTCGCGCCGCTGTCCGATCTGATTCTGATCGCCCGATGCATGCTCAACCGCGGTCAGGGACTGATCACGCCTGAACTATTTGACCTGATGATCATGAACTGGACGGAAGGGCTCAATCAGGCGAGAGGTCTGGGGGTTGTCCTTTGGCCGAAAGAAGCACATAACGCTGATCATCCATTTTACCGGACAGGTGCTTTCGGCCATACCGGCTTTACCGGGACATCGATGGTGATCAGCCCGGAACAAGGATTTTATTTCATCCTGCTGACCAATCGGGTTCATTTCGGTCGGAATTTACCGATCATGCCGGATTATCGAACGCGTTTCCATGAAGCGGCTTTAAATGATGTGAAGACCCTGCATCCTTAAGGAGGCGGCAATGATGGCAAAGAGAAGCATTCAATCTGATTCGGTCCGATGCGGAATTGATCGGCTCGAGACGGTAGACCGCTTATTGAAGCATCAGACGGTTGGTCTGCTGACATCGGCCGCCAGCATAGACCATGAATTCAGGCATTCCGTCAACCGGGTCGCTGAGCGATATCAGTTGAAGGCTCTGTTTGCTCCTGAGCACGGTATCCGTGGAGAACAGCAGGCCGGTGCTCTGATTGACCATCAGGTTGACGCGCAGACAGGGCTGCCGGTTTATAGTCTGTACGGTGAGAACAAAGCGCCATCTGATGAACAGCTGGCAGGTATTGATGTTTTTGTGATTGATCTGCAGGATGTCGGCGCGAGGTTTTATACCTATCTGTATTCGATGATTTATTGTATGAAGCGCTGTGCCGAAATGGGCATCCCGGTCGTCGTGCTGGATCGGCCCAATCCGGTTGGCGGTAATCGGGTTGAGGGCCCTGTTCTCGACCCGGCATTCAGTTCTTTTGTCGGGCTGTATCCTGTGCCGGTCCGCTATGGCCTGACCATCGCTGAGTTTGCCGGCTATATCAATCACAGCCAGTCGATCGGCTGTGAATTGTCCGTTGCCCCGCTGAGCGGCTGGCACCGGAATGCCTGCTATGATGAGACGGGCCTGACCTGGGTTTCACCGTCACCGAATATCCCGACCATTGACAGCGCGCTGGTCTATCTGGGAACCTGCCTTTTCGAAGGAACCAACCTTTCCGAAGGAAGAGGGACAACACATCCCTTTGAACTGATTGGCGCACCCTGGTTGGATCATGATCGTGTGTTGTCGCAATTGAATAAAACCCTGCTTACAGGCTGCCATCTCAGACCCTGCTGGTTTCAGCCCGGCGGATCGAAACATCAGGCCCGGACCTGTGCAGGATTTCAGATTCATATTCTGGACCGGCAGACATTCAAACCGTATACCGCTGCTGTCACCCTGCTGGACGCGATTCGCCAGACACATGACGCGTTTGCTTTTCTGCCGCCGGATCATCCGGACCGTCCGTGGTTCATCGATCATCTGTCAGGCAGTGATACCATACGCCGGCCGGATTTTGACCTGACGGCTCATTGTGAACAGGCTGATGCCGAATCCGCGCTTTTCCGGGAAAAAAATAAAGCCTGCTGGCTTTATCAGGAGGATCAGACCGGGTAACCGCTGGCTGAGTCAGATGCCGGGACTGGTGGGCGTGTCAGATTTCTGCAAAGGGAGAAACTCCGGAATCGCTGACGCTGGCGCAGGCCCCGTTGTTTGAGCTGTCACGAGTTCAACCGGGAGCGTAATCGTTTGGTGTGTTGTTAAGTTTCCTTCAATCTGGCTGATGACCAGTTCAGCTGCCTTGCGGCCGATTTCCTGAACATGCTGATTAACGGTTGTCATGCGTATATCACTGCTGAGCAGCAGATCACTGTTGTCAAATCCGATCAGTGAGACTTCATCCGGTATCCGGATGCCGATTTTTTTCAAAAGCCGGTACATGGTCAATGCCTCATAATCGTTCTCGGCGACAATTGCTGTCACATTCGATCGGATCAGTCTCCGCAGGATATTCAGAAGCCCTGTCATATCCGTTCCTTCATCACCGGCTTGCTGTATGGCACGAAAATAATCGTCGACGACATAGTCTGGAACAATATCGATTCCGGCCTCTGAAAGAGCCTGGCAGTAACCAACAAAACGGTCACGGGCAGAAGTCCTTTCACCAATCTGGCTTGAATAGACGATAGCGATATGCTGATGTCCCAGATCGATCAGATGCTTTGTCGCGATATATCCTCCGTTGATATTGTCGGATACAACCGCGCTGATCGGCAGTCCGTCAAATGCCTTGTCGATGGTGACCAGCGGGAAATGGTTCATGCTGAGCGCTGTCAGGATTCCGATTGATCGATTGGTATAATTAGGATAATAAATAATCCCGCCGATCCCTTCCTGGATCAGTTTACCGCAGACCAAACCGATATCTGTGCTGTCGCTGCTGTGAATACTCAGGTAATAACCATGTTCGTTGACATATTCCATCGCGCCCTTGATGTAACTCATGGCCCAGATGTCCGAGTTGAAGTGGGGCAGAACCAGCGATATGATTTTGTGGCCACGCGTCTTGAGCGGAGTTGAAGTGACAAAACTGCCCTGCCCGCGGCGACGGCGGATGACACCATCTTTTTCCAGCTCTTCAAGTGCGCGTTTGGAGGTGATCCGACTGACATTGAACCGTTCGGCAAGTTCATATTCAGTAGGCAGCTGCTGACCCGGCAGATACTGGCGGCTTTCGATTTTTTCCATCAACGCGTCTTTGATCTGCAGATATAACGGTTTACCGGCCAATTGCAACCACCCTTCCATACATTTTTGTAAGAATGAGGGAGGGACGAAGTGCCCTCCCTCTTCTGTTTCCGTCAAGAATCAAAATCCATTCAATTCTATCAAATTCCGTTCGTTATGTCTATTTCCCGAGCCACTCGTCAAACTGGCGCTGAGCTTCTGCCTGGATGTCACGGATGCCGGCATCTTCCAGTTCCTCCATCATTTTCGGAATCTCCACAGCGGGATCGAGTGAACCGGTGATCAGACCGACCCAATATTTATCACGGATAACTTTGCAAACCGCGATTTCTGCTTCGACCGGGGAAATATCAAACGAGAATCCGATCGATTTCGTTGCCAGAGCGTCAGCATATCCT
>RZZF01000090.1 GCA_009929975.1 Clostridia bacterium | reverse complement strand
GGTCTGGGAAATATTCTCAGTGGATGTGACATCGGTTGATTCTTATTACATCGAGACCCGGTTTTCTGATGATCAGGCCTGGCTGGATTTCATCAAGACGATTCAGGACCGCTCGATGCACGATACCTCGGTCGAGCTCAGCGCGGGAGACCAGGTCCTGACGCTGTCAACCTGTACCTATGAATTTGACAATGCGCGGTTCGCCGTGCATGCCCGCCGCGTCAGCCAACCCTGACGCAACAGATGGACGCTCTGATGATGCGATATCAGATCATGACCCGAATAGAAGGAGGAACAGAATGAATACGAAGCTGAACCCGATGGAATGCATGAACCGCCTGATGGTCCCGGATGGTGTCCTGAGAATGGTGCTGGATACCGATACCTATAATGAGGTTGATGACCAGTTCGCCCTGATGTATGCCCTGGCATCACCGGAACGCCTCAATGTTGAAGCTGTCTACGCGGCTCCGTTTCTCAACGACCGGTCGATCAGCCCGGCAGACGGAATGGAAAAGAGCTATCAGGAAATCGTCCGCCTGCTTGCGATGGTTCGTGAAGATCCGGTCAAACCGCATGATTTTGATCTTCCTGTTCTGCGCGGATCGGACCGTTATCTGCCGGATGCCGGGACACCGGTCAACAGCGAAGCGGCCCGTGATCTGGTTGAACGGGCCATGTCCAGTTCGTCATTCGACCCGCTCTATGTAGTCAGTCTCGGTGCGATCACCAATATCGCGTCCGCCATTCTGATGCAGCCGGAGATTATCCGCAGGATTGTTGTGGTCTGGCTGGGCGGTCATGTACACCACTGGCCCGACACGCGTGAATTCAATCTCGTTCAGGACATACCGGCTGCCCAGGTTGTTTTCGACAGCGGAGTGCCTCTGATCCAGATCCCGGCGATG
Source organism: Clostridia bacterium (assembly GCA_009929975.1). GTDB lineage: Bacteria > Bacillota > Clostridia > Saccharofermentanales > UBA5734 > SLHU01. The sequence continues at coordinate 6,375 of RZZF01000090.1, read as the reverse complement.
AACGTGGCCTCTCATCTTTTGACCTCCATCTATGAGCTTGATGCCTGTATTGGCGGCCAGAACCAGGTATGTGACGCTTTGATTGAGATTTTCCGTTCCTACCACGATGATCATTTTGCCTGGAGCAAGGAAATCTGGGATATCTCCGCGATCGCAACGCTTGTCCTGCCGGAAGCAGTTGAGACGGTTCTCGTTCACAGTCCGATCCTGACAAATGAAGGCACCTGGAGCTTTGATCAGAAACGCCACTGGATCCGTGTCGCTCATTCACTCCGGCGCAACCCGATTTTTCAGGACTTGTTTACCCGGCTGAAATCATTTTACTGATTCTGCAGAACAGATGCAGCCGGTCCGGCCGTAAGGTTTCAGATGATTCAGTGCGGCCGGACCGCTTTTAGACATCAATGCTTTAGATATAAGATACAAATTGTTCATAAACTTTTGTTGACAATCCGTCATAATGCCTATACAATGAAATCAGGCTCCAGGGAATACCAAGTGTAGTTACATTCCAAAGGGGTACCGCCACAGTAATATGTGGTAAGTGAAATGTGATTGATGGTTTACGAGAGTAGATACAAGTCACGGATTGGACAAATTAATCGCTTAACTGATGACTTAAAGCAAATCGAAAGACAAGCTGAGAGAACCACGGATAAAGATGATTAGAACGTTTCAATGACATTCACTGTAGGTATCAGAACGATGGGATAATGACTGATGAGGGTTCGCTGGAGCCCTCTTTTTTTATTCAATTCAGTTTGATCGGGATATTTCCGCGATATACGGCAGATGGCGGTCTTCTTCCTGGACATCCATACCGTAACCGACAACACGCTGACGATCGATCATAAAGCCATAATAGGCGACCGGTACATTAATCAGCTGCTGTTCCGGATTATGCAGAAGCGTACAGACTTTCACGCTGGCCGGCTGTCGGGATTCAATATTCCGCACAAGATAACTGATGGTCAGCCCGGTTCGCAGAATATCTTCAACCAGCAGAACATGCCGGCCGGTGATATCGAGATCGAGGTCTTTGGTGATCCGGACAATGCCTTTCTGATGAGTCGACTGTGCATAGGTACCGATCCCGATAAAATCCAGCTGAAGCGGCAGATTGATCTGACGGCTCAGATCCGCCAGAAAATAAAGAGATCCCTTGAGGACACCGATGAGAACCAGTGGCTGGCCCTGGTAATCAGTACTGATCTGCCGTCCGAGCTCACAGACTCTGTGATGGATCTGTTCGGATGAGAAGAGAATGCGTCCGCCGGATGCCTGTCGCTCACTCATGAGATGCCTCCTGTCCGCTGAAACGTTCGATCAGAGACTGAAAATCTTTCTTGTAGACGATTTTCACGTGGATTCCGGGATAGAGTTCTCTCAAACGACGCGCCTTGCGGTTTTTCATCGTGACATATTTCTGGTTCATGGTGGTCAGTTCCAGATAGGTATCAAACTGCGGCAGATAGAAATCCGGACTGAACGCCAGGGTGACATTTCCTTCGGCATCCCACTCGACTGGAAATGTTTTCGGTTCGTATTTCCATTCAATCTGGTACATATCAAGAATTCTGGCAAATTCAATTTCAGCCGGATGTTTGAAGTCCGGGACCAGGTTCTGGTTCAGCTTCACATCCGGCTGGATCTGCTCAGATTTCAGTCTCTGCATGGTCTCCAGTTCCTGACGGATGGCAACAATGGACGCAACACAGGCATCGATGGACAGGTGCCCCGTGTTCAGCGTCAGGTCGTACAGTGAAGCATCGGTCAGATCAACTGAGAAGACGGTACTGACAAAACGGCGATGGCGCCGGTCGGCCGTGACCAGAATCTGCCGCGCGTCCTGTTCGCTGACACCGAAGCGGCCGCGGATACGATCGATACGAATCGGTTCCGGCGCGATCACCCTGATATGCTGTGCTTCAGGATGATCAGCGAATATCAGCTGCGAACCAAATCCAACCAGAACCATTGATTGTGACTCAGCGGCTTTGAGCAGCTGCTGCTCTAGATACTGCATATAAGTCATGTTCAGGCTCTCGGAATGGTAGTTGAAATATTTGCTGCTCTCACTGAGAAAGTGATAGTCCTGAGGATCGATCAACGATTTCAGATGACGTCTGATCAGTTCATCCCGGTTGATCAGATCCCAGTTCAGCCGTCTGGACAGGGCCTCAGCGACTTCATCACCAAGACTTCCGGGCTGTCGGGATATCGTTAGGATCGCCACTCAGATTGACCTCCATCCATCTGTCATCATTATGATAATTATATCATATCATGTGGCAACAATAGAAAAGAGGGGCCATCGTTGAAGGCCCCTCTTGCATCATTGGATTGATCAGCCGGTCACTGGTATGCCGGCAGGTAATCTCCGTGAGCATCGAACAGTTCATCCACCATACTGACGATATCGTCAATCGACAGCTCGGATCCGGTATGCGGATCCATCATGGCGGCCTGATAGACATAGTCCTTTTTACGGGTCGCGGCCGCCGCGATCGTCAACAGATGGACATTGATGTTGGTCATGTTCATAGCCGCCAGCTGAGGCGGCAGCTGACCGACATAGCAGGGATGAATTCCCATGCCGTCAACCAGACAGGGAACCTCAACGCAGGCTTCAGCCGGGAAGTTTTCGATCAGCCCACCGCGATTCAGGACATTGCCGCCGATTTTATAAGGCGTATTGGTGACAATCGACTCCATGATATACGAGGCATATTCATGGCTGCGCTCGTGCGACAGAGCCGGATCAGCGATCAATGCCTTTTTCTGGTCATCCCAGCGTTCAATCTGGTGAACACAGCGCCGCGGATATTCATCAAGCGGAATCTGGTAACGGTCAATCAGTTCAGGATAACGCTGCTTTATGAAGAACGGATTATATTCGGCATTATGTTCACTGGATTCTGTGCAGTAGTAGCCAAGACGGCGGATATACTCGAAGCGAACCATATCATGATGTTTTTCCTGTTCGTTCTTGAGCTGGGCCCGCCGGCGAATCTCAGGGTACAAGTCCTGGCCGTTCTTATCCTGGATCTGCAGCAGCCAGCCCATGTGGTTGATTCCAGCGATCAGTTCCTTCCGCTGGTCCAGGTGTTCTTCCATGTCAAGTGCCTTGAGCAGGCCGGATGAACAGGTCTGGACACTGTGGCACAGGCCGACGGTCTTGACCGCGGTATGCCGCAGCATATATCCCGTCAGAATGGACATCGGGTTGGTGTAGTTGAGAAACCAGGCATCCGGGCAGACTTCTTCAATGTCACGGGCGAAGTCGGACATGACATGAATGGTTCTCAGACCGCGCATGATACCACCAATCCCCAGTGTGTCGGCGATTGTCTGGCGCAGGCCGTATTTTTTTGGTATCTCAAAGTCGACGATGGTGCTGGGATCATACCCGCCGACCTGAATCGCGTTGACGACGAATGTCGCGCCGCGCAGGGCCTCCTTACGTTGTTCAACGCCGAGATACTCACTGATTTTCGCGCGGCCTTGATTGACATTCTTATTGATGGCATTGAGCATGAGTGATGATTCTTCAAGCCGCTGTCTGTCAATGTCATACAGGCAGATTTCGCTTTCCGCGAATGTCTCGGTCGACAGACAGTCGCCCAGGACATTTTTGGCGAACACCGTACTGCCGGCTCCCATGAAGGTAATCTTAACCATGATAAATCCTCCCGCCTTATGGCTGTGATGATAAATCAAGTGTAGCAGAAGCTGATTGATTGTGACAGCCTGTCAGAATCAGAGAAGGGGAGAAAACAGGCGGAGAAAGGTCTGCAGGATACGCAGGCCGAGGGATCGCCCATTCCACTGTGCCATGGAGATCTCCCGGCATTCGGCCAGGGTCTGGTCAAAATCCCGGCGCATCGCCTGCAGGACAGGCGCATCGCAAATCCAGACACCACTTTCAAAGTGAAGGTGAAAACTGCGGAAATCCATGTTGATGGTTCCCGTTACGGCATGGTCGTCATCGCTGAGAATGGTCTTGGCATGAATGAAGCCGGGCGAGTATTCGAAAATCCGGACACCGTCACGCAGAAGAGGACCATAATTCGAGCGTGTGACCAGATGGACGAAATGGCGGTCGCCGACCGCCGGCGTGATAATTCTGACATCGATTCCACTGCGGGCGGCTGTACATAGTGAGCTGATCATGACATCATCAAGGATCAGGTAAGGGGTCATGATGTAGACATAGCGGGTTGCCTGCTGAATGATCTGGCTGTACATCTCTTCAGCCGGATTGCGTGGATTATTCATCGGTCCGTCAAAAAACGGCTGATAGAATCCCTGTCCGGCTGCCGGATGTTGTGGCCGGTAGCGATCCCAGTCTCCCGGATTGTCGGGGGATTCTGCCGTCCATATCTGTAAAAAGGAAAGGGTCAGCCCCCACACGGCTTCACCGGTCATCCGGATGCCGCTGTCCTTCCAGTGGCCGAAGCGTTGAATCAGGTTGGCATATTCGTCGGCAAGATTGATACCGCCGGTATAAGCGATATCGCCATCGATGATCACCGTCTTGCGGTGATTGCGGAAATTAAGGTAAAAACGGGCGATATGCTGATGCACAGGATTGAACGCCCTGATCTGGATATTTTCCGGGGTATTCTGAAGCTGATCAAGTTCAGATGGCAGTTTGAGCAGACTGCCCATATCATCGTACATAAAATGAATTTCGATGCCCTGCCTGGCTTTCTCGCAGAGAATTGACCAGATGTCCTGCCATAAATGACCATGGCTGACAATGAAGAACTCAATGAAAATGAAGCGCTGCGCGGCTCGCAGATCGTCAAGAAGATCAGGGAATAAATCGTCACCCAGCGAATAATAGCGGCATCCGGTGTTCTGATAGAGCGCGAACCCTTCGCTGCACAAATAATGCATGATCCGGCTCCGGTCCGGCTTATCCTGCTCAAACTGCTCGATTGTTTCCTTGCTGTGCGGGTTGCCGGTATAATGTCGGGTCTGCCGGATCATCTCACGCAGCCGGCGGCTCTTTCGGCCGTTCGTTCCTGCTTTTCCCCAAAGAAGATAGAGCATCCAGCCGAAAACCGGAAGCAGCAGGATCAGAATGGTCCAGGCGATTTTATAGGGACCGGCGACCTGATCATCGATCAGGAGCAGGACCTCAACCAGGCTGAGCACTTCGAGCAGTACGAAGAGAACAAGCAGCTGTTCACGCAAACGGAAAACCAGAAGCGCCAGCACCGCCAGCTGCATGATGATCGCCAGAGCAACCATGGTGAGGCGAAAAAGCGCGTTCAGTTGTCGGTTTTTCAGCATGTTGTCTCCTGTTGAGAAGTCCCTCAGCCGCCAGATAGCCTGCTATGGCTCATGGCAGGAGCAAATGGTCCATCGCCTGCTTAACGAGCGGTACAACGTAATGGCTGCCGCCCCGTCCCTTGACATCCTCGACGATCATCGCGATCGCCAGCCGCCCTTCTTCGGTGTCAACGGCAACGAACCAGCCGTTTTCATTTGCCTCGTCATCGTCCAATGTTGCCTTGAGCTCAGCGGTTCCTGTCTTGCCCAGCATCCCGCGGACCGCCGGCGGATCCGTGTAGCCGGAACCGGATGGGCTGTCGACCACGAGCGTGAAGATGTCGCGCAGCAGGCCGACATCCTCAGACCGGATCGCCTGTGCCTGCCAGACGGCGGTCTCCGTACCGGCCGGATCGATTTCAAATAATGGCATGATGATATCCCCGTCAGTGGCCAATGCGCCGTAGATCATTGCCATATGGAGCGGGGTGAGCAGAATTTCTCCCTGGCCATAACCGGTATCGGCAACTAGTGTTTCCCGGGTCAATCCTTCATTGGACAGCTGGGCCCGATAAAAAGGATAGGTGGCCGGCAAATCGATTCCGATGCCGAATCGTACCGCGTCCGTTTCAAAGGCCGACCGGCCGAAGCGCAGCGCCTGCATGGCAAAATAGATGTTGTCGGATGTGATAATCGCTTGTTCCAGATTGACCGGTCCACTGTCACGGACCCGGGTGATCCGATACTGTCCCCAGCTGTTATCGGGCTGCCAGTGCAGTCCGCTGATCGGCACAACCTCATCAGGAATCAACGTGCCGGCTCTCAATCCGATCGCGGATGTCACCAGTTTGAAGGTTGATCCCGGTGCATATCCGGAATTCGCCCGGTTGAGGAAAAAGCTCTTCTCCGATTCATTCCATTGCTGGCGCAGAGAATCGGGCACATAGGTCTGAAAGACATTCGGATCAAATGAGGGGGATGAGACAAACGCCAGAATTTCTCCGGTTTGCGGATTGATGGCCGCGGCCGCGCCGGCATCCTGCTGCAGCTGTTGGTACAATGCATGCTGGGCTGCCAGATCGATCGTCAGACGAA
>RZZF01000393.1 GCA_009929975.1 Clostridia bacterium | reverse complement strand
ACCTGAGTCCGTGTAGGCATACCGCCCTGCGCACCCAGCTGCTCCGTACTGATGCTGGCCGCGGTGCTGGCAAACCGCAGCGCCTCGCGCAGCGGCAGGCCGATCGCCGTCGCATAGGCAAACGCGCCGTTATAGGTATCACCGGCACCTGTTGTATCAACGACTCTGGCCGGTGCGGCAGGGGTCCGGATCAGCCGGCCGTCGTGATCCGCTGCCAGTGAACCCTCAGCGCCGAGGGTTATGATCAGGCGACCGGGCATCTGCTGTACCCGCTCTTCCATCGAGCCATTGTCCGGTAGCAGCAGAGCGGCTTCATGCTCATTGGGTGTCAGATAACGGATCTGCCGCAGTACACGCTCAGGCAGCGGCTGTGCCGGTGCCGGGTTCAGCAGCACATCGATGTCGTGCTCATGACAAAGCTGGCAGACCGCGGCTACCGTCGCCATGGGAATTTCCAGCTGAAGCAGAACCAGATCAAAGGTGAGCAGTTCATCCTGCACCGTGCGCAGATAGGTTTCATCAACCTGATGATTCGCGCCCGGAACCACGATAATTGTGTTATCAGACTCACCGACGGTGATCAGGGCAATCCCGGTCGGTATTCCACTTATACAACGGATCGGGGACGTATGAACTCCGTTATCTTGTAAGGATTGGATCAGCTGGTGCCCGAAATCATCATCGCCGACACAGCCGAACATGGTCACGTCACCGCCAAGCCGGCCGATCGCGCAGGCCTGATTCGCGCCTTTTCCTCCGGGAATGGTGTGCAGGGACTGTCCGAGCAGGGTTTCCCCTTTATTCGGCAAGCGCTCCGTGGTCACTGTCAAATCCATGTTGAGACTGCCGACAACAGCGATACGCATGGCCAGACCTCCTCTTTTTTTCTCATTATGCCATGAAAATGGTGGTCATGCCGACCCAGGTTTACCTGATGTCGGGTGATTTCCCGACATGGTTTCGTTCATGACATCTATGATACAATGAACAAAATGTGATCGATTCATAGTATTTTTTTATGATTTGACTGATAAAAGACCGATGACTGCGCGGAGGAATCAAATGGACCAGATATCTTACCGCATCCTGATTGCAGATGATAATCGGGATATTCATGAGGATATCCGTTATATTCTGGAACGATCGGTTCAGCTCCGTGATCAGGATCAGGAACTGCAGTCGCTGCGGGAAGCATTGTTTGGTGATCAGAAATTGCCAGCAGCGCGGCATGAGTCGGTAGAAGCCCCCGTTTATCGCATCGATGATGCCTATCAGGGAGAGGAAGCGGTTGAACTGGTGGCGGCTGCCTATCGGCAGGGCGATCCATACGCGTTGATTTTCATGGACGTCCGGATGCCACCCGGAATCGACGGAATTGAAGCGATCATGCAGATCTGGACCATTGACCCGCATGCCAGCATCGCGATCTGTACGGCACATGCAGATTATTCCTGGGACCAGATCATTGAGCAGCTCGGAGTGAAGAGC
>RZZF01000392.1 GCA_009929975.1 Clostridia bacterium | reverse complement strand
GTGCAGCACCGAGACCGGAGCCTGGTACAGACCAATCAGCGCCGCGTCCTTCTTGTCCGGATAACTTTCCTGTGGTCCGCGGCCAAACCAGTGCACCTGATCCAGTTCACTGTTTAATGCCATGCGCATGCCGACACGCGGCAGATATGGCAGATCGGCACGCGGCTGGAAATCACAATCCATGCGGACGGTTCCATCCCCGTAGACCGTATACACCCATTCTGTCCGGCAGGCCGGCTGGATGATCGGCGGAGCCTGAATTGTCACACAGCGGATGACCAGACGATTATCGTCCAATGACCATTCACAGTGATCAAGCCGGTCTTCCAGACGGTCGAGTCCATTTTTGCGCCATTGTCCGGCGACATCGTCAAATCCCTGGTCGTTATCAGTCGGCGCGCGCCACAGCCAGGCATGGGGGCCTTCCTCGATCATGGAGAAATCCTGCCAGGTATAGTCAGCCAGGCGGCCGCGGCCAAGATCAAACGTGAGGCTGAACGTTTCCCCGGTTATCTGCAGCCAGTCACCGGATGATTCGACCTGCAGTCCCGGATAAGTCGCCGCGTCTGTCGGCTGTACTGCCGCTTCTGCCAGAACGAATTGCGACTGGGCGACACTGTAGCCGGCCGGTGCCCAGAGTGTTTCATGTTTCTGGACAAACTCAAACTGCAGATGCCAATCGGCCAGCCGATCTGTCTCAGGCAGGTCAAGCGCCAGTTCAATCGACCCACCCGGACCGATTTCGAGTTCCGGCAGCAGGCCGCCGGCCTTTTCCCGGCCGTTGCGCCTGAGACTCCAGCGCCCCTGCAGATCCTCAAGCCCGGTATATAAGCGCCGGCTGTGGATACGGATCTGCCGTCCGTCATCGGTCAGAGGCGTGACCACCACCGGCGCGAGAACCTGTTTGAGCTCCAGTAATCCGGTATGCGGTTCACGATGCGGATAATTCAAGCCGTCAACGCAGAATATCCCATCATTGGGGTAATCATCAAAATCTCCGCCGTAAGCGTAAAAGGTCCGGCCGTCCTCACTCTCCGCCAGAATACCATGGTCAACCCACTCCCAGACACAGCCGCCCAGAAGCGCTTTCTCGTTTTCAATCAGTTCCCAGTATTCCTTGAAATTGCCCGGACCGTTTCCCATCGCATGCGCGTACTCACACATCAGGAACGGCCGGTCCGCGACCCTGGCCCATTCCGCGACTGAAAACTGCTTGTCATTGACATCAGCCGGCTTGAGCTGGTCACCTTCGCGCTCCTGTCCCGGCTGGTTGACGGCGACAGGATACATTGTGCTGAGGACATCAACCTCCGGAGCCCAATTCGCTTCACAGTAGTGAATCAGGCGGTGCGGATCCAGCTCCCGTGTGCGTTCGATCATTCTGACATGGTTGCTGCCATATCCGGATTCATTTCCCATCGACCAGAAAATAATCGACGGGTGATTGCGGTCACGCTGCCCCATGCGCTCTGCCCGGTCAATATAAGCG
>RZZF01000391.1 GCA_009929975.1 Clostridia bacterium | reverse complement strand
ACATACCACTGGACGATCGATTGATTGACAAATTATAAGTGTCAATCTTATACTTGACATGAGTCAATCCCTGCCTGACTGATTGCCGTCTTTTCAAGGGGAGGATAACAATGGTATCCAAAACGGTTCTGTTTAATTGTGATGAAGCCCTGCAGATGAAGGCAGTGGCTGTCCTGATTCAGAAAGCATCAACTTTCCGCTCGAGCATCTGGCTGTACAGCGGCGAACGCCGTGCGAATGCCAAGAGCCTACTCGGTGTGATGTCGCTTGGCATCGAAAATGCCAAGGATCTGAAAGTGACAGCGGAAGGGACAGATGAAGAAGACGCATTAAAGACGATTGCCGCTTATCTGGAAAAGCCGGAGTTTTAAATGCCTTGAAAGGTAATGCATGACCTGTTCTGGACAACCTATAGACGCCAGGCTGGATCTAGTTCCACAGAGCCCGGGTGTATACTTGATGAAAGATACATCGGGTTCTATTATTTATGTCGGAAAGGCACTGAATCTACGCAACCGGCTGCGCAGTTATTTTACGGCCAACCCACAGGGATCAGCTAAAGTCCTGGCCATGATCAGCCGGATTACGGATTTCGAAACAATCATCTGCGCCAATGAAATCGAAGCGTTGATGCTTGAGTCAACGTTGATCAAGAAATACCAGCCACAGTATAATATTTTACTGCGTGATGACCGGGATTATCCTTATATCCGGGTTACCATGAATGAAAGCTACCCCCGGGTGCTCAAAGCTTATCGGATCGGCGAGGACCGCAAGGCGGGTGCCCGTTATTACGGACCCTATCTTTCGGGCAGCCTGAAGCAGGCTTTGGCTGTTCTGCGCAGTATTTTTCCCATGAAAACATGCCGGCGGGTACTGCCACGCGATATCGGACGTGAACGGCCCTGCCTGAACTACTATATCGGACGTTGTATTGGTCCCTGCCGCGGTGATGTGCCGATGCAGGCGTATCGTGATGTGATGGAGACGATCTGCCGATTTCTGGAAGGCCGGTACATGGGTATTCTGGAAACACTGCGCCATGATATGAATGAAGCCGCGGAAGCCATGCAGTTCGAAACCGCAGCCTTGTATCGGGACCGCCTTCAAACACTGGAAAAGCTGATGGCCCGTCAGACTGTTGTCAGTTCAAAGGAAACAGACAGTGATGTGATCGGTCTGGTCGGAAACGGAAATGAATATTGCCTGATCAGATTGGAGATCCGTGAAGGACGGCTCAATGGATCAGCCGCGTATTTTTTCCCGGATGACGGACAGGGACGTGATGATCTGGTCCAGGCTTTTCTTGCCCAGCATTATCCTGACGCCGCGCTGATTCCACCTGAAATTCTGCTGCCGATCCGCCTGGAACGGCCTGATCTGATGGTAGAATGGCTGCGCGAGCTGAGAGGGGCCAGGGTTGAGCTGCATATGCCTCAGAGAGGACTGAAAAAGGAATGGCTCGATATGGCGGAAAAAAACGCCCGCGAG
>RZZF01000390.1 GCA_009929975.1 Clostridia bacterium | reverse complement strand
CAAGCAACAGAAAGATACCGCGCTGAACCGTGCCTATGAGTACCGCAACAGCCGCTTGCCAGCGGCCAGTGCCGAAGCGGATAAGATTGTGCGGGCAGCGGAAGGCAATAAGGAAAGCAAGATCAATGAGGCGATCGGTGAGCGCGACCGCTTCATGTCGATGTACAATGAATATGTGAATTTTCCGGAAATTACCCGTACACGGATGTATCTGGAAATCATCGAGCGTGTTCTGCCGGGGGTCCGCGTCTATATCGATGAGGGAACCGGCGTCCAGACCCTGCTGCCACTGGAAAATCTGATCGGAGACAACGCAGCCGATCAGCCACAGCCGACGCCGCAGCCGACACCCGAACCTGATCCTGTTCAGAGCAGTGAATCAGAACCGGAACCACAGGGATAAGGAGGGTCTGAAATGAAAAAATGGATTATTCTCGCCGTCGTCGTCGTGTTGATCGCGATTGCCGCTTCGGCCTCTGTCTATACCGTGAATGAAGGCGAATTCGTCTACATCACGCAGTTTGGCGCGATCCGCCAGATTCGGACTGAAGCCGGACTTTATCTGCGCACGCCGTTTGTCCAGGATGTCAATCGGCTGACGAAAAAGCAGATGATGTACAATGTCAATGAATCTGAGGTTCTCACCGCAGATAAGAAAGCGATGATCGTCGACAGCTTCGCGCTGTGGCAGATTGAGGATGTCACAACCTTTATCCGGACCGTCAACAATGTGCCGGAAATGGAAAAACGAATTGACGCGACCATTTACAGTGTGATCAAGAACCTGATGGGCCAGCTAGAGCAAAGTGAAATCATCACGGATGGTGACGGTGGTCGTGAGACCTTGAACAAGCAGGTCGGTGACCAGGTCGCGCGGGTTCTGACCCAGTACGGCATCCATGTACAGTCCGTAGAGATCTAACGCTATGATCTGCCTTCAGACAACACGGAAGCCGTCTTTACCAGGATGATTTCTGAGCGGTCACAGATGGCAGCCTCCTATAAAGCCGATGGTGAGTTTGAGGCATCAAAAATACGCAACGAGACCGATAAGGAAATCAGCATCATGCTCGGCCAGGCCAGAGCGGATGCTGAAAAGCTGCGTGGTGAAGGTGAAGAGGAGTATATGAAGATTTTGTCGGATCTCTATAATGATCGCGATAAGGCAGATTTCTACCTGTTCGTCCGCGAGCTTGAAGCATTGGAAACCTCATTGCAGGGAGAGTCAACAATCATTCTCGGGCCTGAATCCCCGATTGCCCGGATTCTCAGCCAGCGCTGATCAATCGACCGCCGGTCCTCAGGGGCCGGCGGTTTTTTTATTTGGCCCCCCAGCTGAAATAGACCAGGGCGCCGCCGAGCAGACTGCTGCTGAACCACTGGCTCATGTTCACGGTTTTCAATTCACCACTGTCAGAGATGACGAGCAGGATCTGATCCTGCGGATCACGCAGCATCGCCGTGACGGTGACCCAGTGCCAGCTCTCCAGGTT
>RZZF01000389.1 GCA_009929975.1 Clostridia bacterium | reverse complement strand
ATCGCTGTCACGGTCTGCCGGATCATGCCAAGCGGGCTCTGAATGATCCACATAAGGCTTTTGGCGACGGCGAAAGCGGCAATCAAAACTTCCGGATTCGGGAGTCTGGCCAGGCCTGCATTGAAGAATGAATGGGTGATGACAACGACAAACGAAGTCATGGCCAGGGGCAGAAAAAAAGCGATCAGCTCCTTTTGCGAAGGTTCGCTGTCGTTTGATCGTGCCAGTATTCTGCCCAGCCTGCTGTCGGCAATCCATGCCCGTAATCCATCAAAACCCATGTTCTTAACCGTCCCTTTAGGCAGCATTATACCTGAATCTCAACTAATTGTGGATTCACATGTTGGTGTCTGACACCAAAGTTTTACTGATGATTCACTCATTGGTGTCTGACACCGTTTGGTGCAGACTGCGTTTGCTCATGGCAAAGAGGAAGAGGAATTCGGCCAGCTCGCAGGCGATCATGCCGATGACACCAACCATTGCGGCATTGGCAGGCCCGATCAGTGTCATGACGGTGATGGTCGAGATCAGGGTGATCAGGTTGACGGCTTTGCCGATCCAGATGAAGCGTGTTGTCCGTTTTTTCATCAGGATGCCCCAGTAGTATTCGCGGGCGACGATCAAGAGCGGCAGGACAGCCATCAACTTTAGTACATCAGCAGACAAAACACTGATCTGGTGACTGGCACCGATCCATTGTCGCAGAATAAAGTAGCCGATATCAGTAAAGGCAACGATCGCCAGAGCAAGTGAAGCTGAAAGCGATGTGATGAGGGCGAATCGAATGACACTTTTTCGCCTCGGATCAAGCGGTCCATCCATATAGTTGAGCGGAACCTGATGAAAGGTGCCGAATGGACTATGAAAGATCGCGCCGAGATTCCAGGCGACTGAGAAGACGGACAGGGCGAGATCGGGTTCGTGAGTTCTCGCCAGACCGGCATTGACGATTGGCGTCAGTGTGGTGTGGATCAATGTTGTCGCGATGAGCGGCATGAAGAACATGACGATGTTGAGATAGGTCAGTTTGGTCGGAACGCGATCCGGTTGCTCACGATCGAGCGCGTCGAGCGATTTTGTGATGCTCTTATTCAGAACACGGGTGCCGATGGCCATGGCGATCGCTTCAGTCGCAACCGCGCCGAGAAACATCAGGGCTGCGAGATAAGCCGGTGCGATGAAGGTGATTTTATCGATCAGATTGATGAAGATGAAGACGTAGATGATACGGATCACCGAGGCCAGCGTGATCAATGGTGTCGTCCTGAACTTAATCGAAAAGGCAGCGAAAAAGTCGCGGGATGAGACGAGTGCGGGGAAAAAAGCGAGGACGCGCAGCATGCGGACGGCTTCATCCAGTGTTTGTCCGCGAAGGCCCATGACATGTTCGAACAGGTAGCGCGAGATGCCGGTATAAGCGATGAGAATGAGAAGCAGGACGACCCCGATGACGATTGATATGAGAAAGGTGACAGTCCGGCGAAAGTTGCGGCGG
>RZZF01000089.1 GCA_009929975.1 Clostridia bacterium | reverse complement strand
ATCTGCTGCAGCGAGCGAAGCCAGTCGGGGTCTAGATTCAGCTCATTGAGTGTCAGATGACCCCCACGCAGGCGTGGCGCCAGTGTCTGCCGCACAGCCTGCGGCTCCTCATGGATCTCCTTGATCATGAAATGCTCGAACCCGCCTTTCTCAGCGGCTTCCGTATCCCAGTCAATCCAGCTCTCATCTCGATCCGCCGGCAATCCGTACGCGTCGAAAATCTGGCAGCCTTCGGCACTCAACTCGGCCATATCTCCGTCATGAAGGATAATCACACGGCGTGTCCGGCGCAAAACCGCCGGTATGTCCGATGCCGCCATCTGCCAGTGGTCACCGAGCCCGATGATCAGGGGGCTGTCCTGGCGGACAACGATCATTGACTCAGGTTCGTCTGAACAAAGCACACCCAGCGCGTAGGATCCTGACAGATCATTGACGGCCAGCTGGACGGCATGGCGCCAGTGATGGCCCGGGCCTGCCTGCCTGGCATGCCAGGCGATCAGATGGGCAATGACCTCGCTGTCGGTCTCAGAACAAAAGACAACGCCCTGACGGATGAGAAAATTGCGCAGGTCCTGCTCATTTTCAATGATTCCGTTATGAACAACCGCGAAACGGCCGTCTTCAGATCGGTGCGGATGCGCGTTGACATCACTGGGAGCGCCATGTGTCGCCCAACGGGTATGTCCGATCCCGATCCGGTTAGCGGCTGCCGGATCCAGCAGACCCTCCTGCTGCAGCATGGCTTCCAGATTGACGATCCGGCCCTGTTTTTTGGCGATCCGAAGTGTACCATGGTCAAAAAAAGCCAGTCCGGCGGAATCATAACCGCGGTATTCCAGCCGTTTTAAGCCCTCGATAAGAACAGGCAGCGATGCTTCGCCGCCGACATAGCCGACAATTCCACACATGTGATGACCCTTCTATTCTGTTGATTTGTGTCTGAGCTTACAGACCGTAACGGCTGCTGATCAGTTCAGTCAATTGATCAGCCATCCGGGTAATTTCTTCAATGTCCCGGCCTTCGAGCATGACCCGGATGATCGGTTCAGTCCCGGAAGGGCGGACGAGCACACGGCCTTCACCATGCAGCCGTTCTTCCATCTTGGCGATGGCGCTGAGAATGTCCTGGTCGGCCATGGCCGCGGCCTTGCGTTCATTGGCGACACGAGAGCTCTTGAGCACCTGCGGCAGGACCGTCATGATACCGCTGGCTGAGCTGAGATTAGTCTTCTGGTGAGCCAGTGCGCGGAGAAGCCGCAGCGCGCTGAGCATGCCGTCACCGGTTGTCGCATGTTCAAGCAGGATGATATGGCCTGATTGCTCACCGCCGATCGAGAAGCCATGCCGCAGCATTTCTTCAAGTACATAACGGTCGCCCACTTTTGTCTTGACCAGTTTGATCCCTTTTTCCCGGGCCATAAGATCCAGTCCGAGATTGCTCATGACTGTCACGACCAACGTATCATCATGTAATTCATTCGCCTCATGCATATCGAGAGCGATGATCGCCATGATCACATCACCGTCAACATCACGGCCGTTTTCGTCGACGGCCAGCATCCGGTCGGTGTCGCCATCAAAGGCAATGCCGATATCGCAGCCTTCACGCCTGACCAGCTGGCGCAGGCGCTCCAGATGCGTTGAGCCACAGCCATCATTGATATTACAGCCGTCCGGCTCCGTTCCGATCGCGACCACATCGGCCCCCAGATCAGAAAACAGACCGGGCGCGATGTGGGCACACGCACCGTTCGCGCAGTCGAGCGCGATTTTCATACCGGTCAGATCAACGCTCATGCGGCGCTTGAGATGCTCAACATAATCGCGTGACGCGTTCTTTTTTTCAATTCGCCGTCCGACCGCGGCTCCCGTCGGACGATCACAATCCGCCGGGTCATACGCACGGACCATCTGCTCGATATGGTCTTCGATCTCATCCGGCAATTTATAACCCTTGCTGCTGAAAAACTTGATGCCGTTATACTCAAAGCTGTTATGAGAGGCTGAAATCATAACCCCTGCGTCACATTGGTACTTACGGGTAAGATAGGCGATGCCCGGAGTCGGGATCACGCCGCAGACATAAACATCCGCTCCAGCCGAATTGATACCGGAGATCAAAGCGGCTTCCAGCATGCCACAGGATATTCTCGTATCGCTGCCGATCAGGATAGTCGGCCGATGCTGGCATTCACCGGCCAGAACCTGGGCACCGGCCCAACCGAGCTTATAGGCGAGATCCGGGGTCAGCTCCTGATTGGCGATCCCACGGACACCATCCGTGCCAAAGAGTCTGCTCATATACATTGTCTCCTTAATATCTTTGAATTCACCCTATTATAACAGCATAAAAGATCCTGCTTGTTGCAGGCGTTGAGCTTTTATGTTACAGAAATGTGACACAAATATTTCTAGAATGTTACCCGAGCGATTATTCCAGCCAGACATTGATGGTGACGGTCTCCGGAGAAATATAGGTCGGGCGTAAATGGGCCAGGCCGGTGGTGTCGACCCGGACTGAAAGACTGTTCAGGCCCGGCTCATCAATCTCAGCGAAATCGATATAGGCGATGATATCCTCCCGCACCAGTTCATTGATCGTATCCTGACGACCCATCAAGGTCACCTGGACAGACTGCAGGGGGATCTGCATCCCATAGCCGATTTCTTCGACCGTCATTTCATTGCGGTAGCTGAGCGGCACGGTAAACGACCGGCTTTCAACCGGATTGATTGTAACCTGGACATAAAGCCAGATGATAAACGCGATCGCCAGCGACGCAATGGCCAGCAGCAGCCGCTGCTTGCGCGGAGTTTTCGTCTTTCGCTCAGGGTCGGCTGCCGTCGCTTCTTCTGTCGCGTCAGTCGAAATCTCATCAATGTTTTTCGCCCGCTGGGCATGGAAACGACCCGGCCGGAACAAACTGCTCAGGCTGACTCCGGTCCGCTGCGTACCGGCCATCAGTTTATGCAGGAGGCCGCGCAGCGCGTCTGCGTTATCCAGTGTATACAATCGGCCATCGAGGGCAAGGCTGATGCTGCCGCGTTCTTCTGAGACAACAACCGCGATGGCATCGCCCAGTTCACTGGCTCCGATCGCGGCACGATGCCGTGTCCCGAAATCTCTGCGCAGATGATACGTGTCAGACAGCGGCACATGAACGCGGGCCGCTGTAATCCGGCCGTTGCGAATAACAATCGCGCCGTCATGCAGCGGGGAACCTTTATAGAAAGTCTGCAGGAGCATGGTGGCCGAAACCGCGGCATCCAGATGAACGACATTCTCCTGCTCGATCAGTTCGCCTAGCCGGGTCTGGCGTTCGATGATGATCAGGGCCCCGGTTCTGGTTTCTGCCATTTTATCGCAGGCCCGGACAATGGATTCAATTGTATTATGGACAAAACCAGGATTGCGTTCGGTCTCATCCGTTCCGATCGCCGATGAGATCTTGCTGAAGCTGCTGCGGCCGAATGTTTCCAGGGCGCGGCGCAGTTCAGGCTGGAAAATGACAACAAAGGCGATCGCGAACACGGAAATCGTATTATTCAGCAGATATCCGACCGTACTGAGACCGATCAGGCTGCCGAGCAGCGCGAAACCGATGATCATCAGCATGCCCTTGAGCAGCTGCCAGGCACGTGAATCCCGCAGTATCTTGAGTATATAGTAGACGACGAAAGTAGTGGCCAGGATATCCGCGACAGCCATGGCGATGTCAAACGGCCCGCCGAAAAACAGCAGACCGCTGGTCAGATCCTGAAACAGATCTGTAATAAACTGTCCAATGTCGGACAGTAGATCGCCATTATCGCTGACCACCAGCACAACCCCCCGTGTGATCTTCTGAATTCCATGATACGTCAAGTATCCGGTCTGTACAAGTTTTAAGCCTCATGACTCGATCTGATGAGTCAGCGATACTGAAACCCTTCGATAACACCCTTTTCCAGCCGATCCAGATCGGTCAGCCAGATCACACGGCCACTGACCCGGATCAGTCCGTCCCGCTCCATGCTGATCAGTTCCCTGGAAAACGAGGGACGCGGCATCGCCAGCAGCCGGGATACAACTTCTTTGGACACCGGCAGTTCGACAGCCTGAGTTGAGACCGTCAGTCGCGCCAGTCTCGGTGACTCGCCTTCTTTTTCCCGCTGCTCGCGCAGCAGATCCAGCAGGTAGTTCGATATTTTCTGGCGCAGGCTTTTCTGTGAAAGCAGCAGGATACGCCGATTTTGCTGCTGAACCCGATCTGACAGAATTGATAGAAAGTTCTGCATGATCGCGGGCGCTTCATATAAAAGACTCATCAGTACATCCCGTGAGACAAAGACAACCTTGGAATTCGTCACCGCTTCAATCGTCAGCGGATAGGTGCGCCGGACGCCGAAGATCAGATCATCACCGAACAGATCATTCGGTCCGAGCAGTTCCAATGTCGCGAAGTCACCTGAACTGGAATATTTCTGCAGCGCGAGCTGACCGTCCACAATCATTCCGATGCTGTTGCAAGGATCCCCTTCATTCACCAGGACCTCGCCTTTCCAGACCAGACGTACATTCGTCTTGCTGCAGTAATCATGAAAAGCGTCATGATTCAGGCCGGCAAACAGTGGCGTCGCAGACAGCGTCTCACATAATTTCTTCATTCTTTTCCCTCACATTACGGTTGACTGACATTATCCAGTATAGCATAAAGCCCAGGCTGCATCACCGATATGACAGGCGAAAAGATCAATCCTGCACCAGATCAAGAATAGCGGAAATTTCTTCCGTGACCTCCAGTGTACCGATAAACGCACCCTGCTCATCACGGACCGCATAGTAGCGGATCAGATTCAGCTGACTGCCTTTGCGCACCGGTACGATTTCCTGGTCTTTTCTGCCGTTTCTGAAGTCGTCGATCAGTTTCCGGATCACTGGAACCAGCTGCGGCGGATGGCAAAGATACAGGTCACGGCCGATAATCGTTCTCGTCCGTGTGAACACCTGGTGTTTCCCTTCAGAAAAATACCGGATGATGTCATCACTGTCCGCGAATGTCAAATCAGTCGGCAATGTGTTGAGCATCGCGGTCAGCTGGTCAACCGTCAGATGGCCGCTCGGCAAGTTGATTCTGCCCTCAGGCTGCAACACGGATTCAGCCGCCTGTCCTTCCCGGCCCAGCTGCCAGGTCAGGGCATCCGATTGCGAGCCCCCTTCAATCCCCTGATTGAAGACATACCCGATATGGCGGCTCTCCCGGGCGACCAGCAGCCAGTCTCCATCTGTCATCAGTGGCAGCAGCATCGGCAGCAGAATTTCTTCCTCTTTGACGATCATGTGCTCAACCTGGGCCAGCAGGCGCTTCGCGACCAGATCGATCCGACGGACAAGCGGCTGATCCTCGCTGACGGCATCGACCAGCATTCGGAGCAGGTCGCGGATGATATCATCGACCCCCCACATGACTTTCGCCGGTGTTGTCATGCCGGCTTTTTCCAGGAACGGAAACAGCAGGTTTTCTTTACGCTCATAATGCCGGACCACCTGGGCCAGCTGCTCTGCCGCGGCCAGAAGATCGAGACGGTTCTTCTCATTTTGCTCCTCACCATAGCGTTGCAAAGATGGCTTGAGTTTCATTTCAATGAAGTGGCGCAGCCCTTTGTTCTCGGCCATCAGGACAAAGGCCGGATGGCCGGGATCCAACTGGTCCGCCAGTTCCTGACGGCTGCTTTCCAGCTGGCCGGCGACCAGGTCCGCGTGTTTTTCATTCGCTCGTTGAATCACTTCGATCGCGACACCGTTCTCGGCCAGCCAGTTCTCCGCTTCGGCCAGCTCAGCACTGGTGATCGGACCGAGGGTCTTCCTGAAGGCGTCTGCGACCAGGGCCGGGTTCTCATCATCGATCAGGCGCTGCAGCAAGGCCGCGAGTTGCATGACTCTATTATTCATTAAGTACTCCTGTTCTCAACTGACTGGTTGGATCAGTTCCCGAATTTGAAGACCGGCTTCTCCTGCCTCACAGCGAAGGAAAAGCCGGGTTAGCCATATCGTACACAGATGCCTGGCATTCGTCAATCCGGGAGAATCGGATCGTCAGGATCAGTTCAGCAGTCCGAACAGTTTCAACAGTTTCTGGAAAAAATTGAGGCGTTCAGGGGGCGGCGGCTCCATATCCGGCGCTGAATCAGCCGTGACAGGATCTGTGCGCAGGACAAACTGTACAGCGCTTACCTCAGTATTCTTGTCTGATACAAAGGAACGGGGCACAAACGCGGCAACATCATACTGGCCCATCAGATCCGTGAGGCCTTCCTCGATCCGGACCGGCAGATCACTCACGCCAGCCGTCAGGTCCCTGCCGCCATCCGCAAGGTCAGATGCCCCTCCGGCCATCGAATCAATTCCCTCCGAAACGCTGCCGATGCCGCTATGAATCCCGCGGTAGCCCTGTGCCAGATCATGGACGCCATCGGTGTAGCCGGCCAGACCCTGGTGAAATCGCTGATATTCAGTCTGCAGCTGGGTTAATCCCTGACTGAGCGCGGCCAGTTCCTCCATGATCTGAATCGTACCGAGCGACTGCAGCAGTTCATCTGCCATCGAATTCATGACATCCGCGATTTCCTGTATGGACGTCCGCATTTCGATCAGGCTGTAGCTGACCCCGCTGAAAGCACCTTCCACTGCCGCGTACGTTCCCTGAACTCCTTTGGCCGCGCCGTAGTAGCGCATCAGCTCACCCAGCTGTTCTTCCAGCTGGACCTGGCCATAAATCGCCGCATAGAGCTCTGACGGGTTGATATCCGTATCCGGAATCGCGTCAATCGCGCTCGCAAGCGCCGTGTGAGCATCGGTAAACCCGCTCTGCAGCTCAGTCATGCCGGCCGCCAGCTGATCCAGCCCTGCCGCCAGCTGCTGCAGGACTCCCGGCAGTTCAGCCAGAGCGGCGAGATCGTCTCCGGCGAAATCCTCTACCGCGAGTGCGCTGCCAATCTGTTGCAGAGCTGACTGGATTTGTTCCGATGATTGGACAAGCGCAGCGGAATTTCGATCGAGAGCAGCCAGTCCATCTGCATAATCCTCTGAACCAGCGGTCAGATCGCGGGCACCCTGACCGAGCTCGGCCACTCCGGCCGCCAGTTGGCTGAGTCCATCACTCAGGCCGGCTACGGCATCGGACAGGCTGACCATTTCATCAACCAGCGGATCGGTGTCGGGCAGCTCAAACGGAAACGAAAAAGGCAGTGCCGCGAACTCAAACCCATTAAAGGCACAGTCACAGACCCGCATGGACATTTCGATTTCCGCGCCCTGGCCGGGCAGGATCGTATGACTGATGACCTTGTTC
>RZZF01000088.1 GCA_009929975.1 Clostridia bacterium | reverse complement strand
AATTCAGGAAGAAAATATTAAGCTCCCCTGGACATGGATGCCCGAACGAATTTATGTAGGTGTTGCCTGGTATCAAAAAGAAATTGAAATACCAAAAGAAATGTTAAATGCAAAAGAATATAAGTTGCTGTCAGGTTCAGGAAGTGTTATCTTTTTTGACGATATCAATCATGGTCAGGGCTTCGATATGGATCTGTTTGCAGTAATTCTCCAGCAAAATTTCATAACGTGAGCTGATTTCTGAAGGGGTGAAGACATGATGACGGGTAAACAGATCCATACTTTTACGCGAAATAAAGGCTGGCAGCGCGTCAACGGTCGTCTTCAGGTTGGACAGACCGCGTCGCTCGGCCTCCTCAAGCCATTCATGGGCGTAATTGTTTCCGTTGAAAATGATCCGTTTATGCTCGCTGATGGTCTGACGGATCAGATCAGCCAGGGCTGCGGTAAAATCGTCAGCTTGTTCCAACACATCGGCGAAGCCGCTCAATACATCGGCGACCGCGGTGTTGAGAACAATATTCGGACCGGAAATGGAAAAAGCGGACCCGAGCATACGGAACTCAAACTTATTGCCGGTAAAAGCAAACGGCGATGTCCGGTTGCGGTCGGTGGTATCCTTCGGGAAATGGGGGAGAACGGTAACACCAATCTCCATCTGGTGTTTTTCTTTGTTGAGATAGGAGTTTCCGGATTCCAGTGCTTCCAGAATTTCAGTCAGCTCATCCCCGAGAAACATTGAGACGATCGCCGGAGGCGCTTCATTCGCTCCGAGCCGGTGATCATTACCGGCGCTGGCGACCGATACCCGCAGCAGATCCTGATACTCATCGACAGCTTTAATCACCGCTGTCAGGAACAGCAGGAACTGGGCATTCTCATAAGGGGTTTCACCGGGCTCCAGTAAATTGAGACCGTCATCGGTGGATAAGGACCAGTTGTTGTGTTTGCCGCTGCCGTTGACACCGGCAAACGGTTTCTCATGCAGCAGGCAAGCCAGTCCGTGCCGGTTCGCGATGCTTTTCATCAGTTCCATCGTCAGCTGATTATGATCTGTCGCGATATTGGTGGTGGTGAAGACCGGGGCCAGTTCATGCTGTCCCGGAGCGACTTCATTGTGCTTGGTTTTAGCCAATACACCGACCCGCCAGAGCTCTTCTTCCAACTCATGCATGAAGGCAGAGACCCGGGGCTTGAGACAACCGAAATAATGATCGTCCAGTTCCTGGCCTTTGGGCGGCCGCGCGCCAAATAGCGTTCGTCCGGTATAGATCAGATCTGGCCGCTGGTTGAATATGGCGCGGTCGATGAGGAAATACTCCTGCTCGGGACCGACCGTGGTCATCACCCGCTGCGTTTCAGTATGACCGAATATTTTGAGAATCCGCAGCGCCTGACGATCCAGCGCTTCCATGGAACGGAGCAGAGGGGTCTTTTTATCAAGGGCTTCGCCGCTGTAGGAGCAAAAAGCGGTCGGAATACAGAGTGTTTGATCCTTGATGAACGCGTAGGATGTAATGTCCCAGACGGTATAGCCTCTGGCCTCGAAGGTCGCGCGCAGGCCGCCGGAAGGAAAACTTGACGCGTCCGGTTCCCCGCGAACCAGTTCCTTACCGGAAAATTCCATGATGATCCGGCCGTCCCGGGCCGGTGCGATGAAGCTGTCATGCTTCTCCGCGGTAATTCCGGTCATGGGCTGAAACCAGTGGGTGAAATGCGTCGCGCCCTTTTCAACCGCCCAGTCTTTCATGGCGTTGGCGACCACATTGGCGATGTCGAGTTCCAGATGGGTGCCCTGTGCCATCGTTTTTTTCAATGCCCGGTAAATATTATTCGGCAGACGGGCCTGCATGACGGTGTCATTAAACACCATGCTGCCAAACAGATTCGGAATATCTTTCATTTTGATCACTCCTCGTTCATCAAGTTCAAAATCAGTTCATCTCTTACAGCAATGAAACACCGGCTTGTTCACAGGCCGTTCGCGTGGCCTGATCCCACAGTGAGACCTGAACCTCGCCGATATGAGCCTTGCGCAGAAGGAGCATGCACAACCGGGACTGGCCGATACCGCCTCCGATGGTCAACGGCAGCTGATCAGCCAGGAGAGCCGCATGAAATGGCAAGCCACGCCGGTCATCACAACCAGATTCTTTCAACTGGCGGTCCAGAGAGGCCGCGTCAACACGGATGCCCATCGATGACACTTCAAAAGCGCAGCCCAGAACGTCGTTCCAAAACAGGATATCGCCGTTCAATTCCCAGTCATCATAATCAGGGGCGCGTCCGTCATGCCGAATGCCGGAATTGAGAAGCCCACCGATTTTCATGATGAAAGCGGTCTTGTTTTCCTTGAGCCAGGCATCTTCACGCTCTCGCGGGGTGAGGTCAGGATAAATATCTTCCAACTCCTGTGTCGTGACAAATGAGACGTTGCGTGAGAGAGGGGCGGTCAGTGCCGGGTACATTGACGAAAGATTTTTCTGTGTCTCGCAAATCGCGTCGACAATCTGCCGAACGATCGCTTTCAATGTCGCCACGCTGCGTTCAGACCGATCGATGATCTTCTCCCAGTCCCACTGATCAACATAAATGGAGTGAAGCGCATCCATGGCCTCATCACGCCGGATCGCGTTCATATCGGTGTAGAGACCCTCACCGACGGGAAATCCATACAGATGCAGAGCCATGCGTTTCCATTTTGCCAGGGAGTGGACAATCTGAGCGTGGGTTCCGGTCTCCCTGATCTCAAATTCCACGGGGCGCTCGATCCCGTTCAGATTATCATTCAGACCTGTGTTGGGATCAACAAATAAAGGAGTGGATACCCGTCTCAGATTCAGTGCCCGGGACAGCTGATCCTCAAAAACCCGTTTTGTCATACCAATCGCGGTTTGTGTCTCATAGACTGGCAGGACGGACTGATAACCTTCCGGAATGTGGTGTCGACTCATAAACATCATCCTTTCCAACAAAAACAAAGACGCCGGCGGATCCATGATCCCCAGCGCCTTTGCTGTTCATGGACCTATTAAAAACCAGATGACAATCGATGTCAAGGCTTTTTTACAAAATCATGAAAGAAATAATTTAAGTCTTGCAATTAAACTCTTAAATAACAATATATATCCCGATAAACAATATAAATTGCAATGATAATGCACTAATATTTCATCAAAGCATTGACAAGGACCGTGATATCGGGTATACCTTTAGACGTTGAACAAAGGCGTTCATCAGAACATCGATCGTTTCCAGGCCCGCTGACCGGCGGCCGGCGGGCGGTCCGTGTGACGGTGAAGGCCTTTTATGATTTCAGGAGGAACGAGCATGCGTGAAGGTCAAATCAGAATTCCATCAGGCTGTGCCATATCCGGTGTGTTTGACCGGTCCGGCCGCCGGATGAGCGGTGACGCGATCATCCGGTCCATGGAGGTCATGCATGACCGCAGCAACGGTCTGGGCGGGGGCTTTGCCGCTTACGGCATTTATCCGGATTATAAGGATTACTACGCGCTGCATGTCTTTTATGATCAGGCTCTGGCCAGAAAAGAATGCGAAGCATTTTTGGAACGCCATTTTGATATCATCAATTTATCCAAGATTCCAACCCGGAAAATGAAAGCGATCACAGATGAACCGTTGATCTGGCGCTACTTCGTAGCACCTTTGCCGACCCGTCTGGCGGATAGCCAGCTTGATGAACGGGAATATGTTGTGAAATGCGTTTTCCGGGTCAATCGGGAAATCGAGGGGGCCTATGTTTTCTCCAGCGGCAAAAACATGGGCGTATTCAAGGCCGTCGGGTTTCCCGAGGATGTCGGCCGCTTTTATCGGCTTGAGGATTATGAAGGCTACTGCTTCACCGCACACGGACGTTATCCAACGAATACACCGGGCTGGTGGGGCGGGGCTCACCCCTTCGCTCTGCTGGATTATTCCGTGGTTCATAACGGAGAGATCTCATCGTATGATGCGAACCGGCGGGCGATTGAGATGCATGGCTATACGTGTACGCTTCTGACCGATACCGAGGTCATTACCTACATTATTGATTATCTGCATCGCCGCAAGCAGTTGACGCTGACGGAAATCGCTTCGGTCATAGCGGCGCCTTTCTGGCAGACGATTGACCGGCTGCCGGACGATCAGCAGGCAAGCTTTATCTATTTACGCAATGTTTTCGCGTCACAGCTGCTGACCGGACCATTTTCCATTCTTGCCGGCTTCGAAGGCGGACTGATGGCTTTGAACGATCGTCTGAAACTGCGCAGCATGGTTGTGGGTGAGAAGGGTGATAAAGTTTATTTTGCCAGTGAGGAATCCGCGATGCGGATGATTGAACCGTCACTGGATCATGTATGGTCGCCCCGTGGCGGTGAAGCGGTGATTGTCCGTCTGAACGGAGGAAATACGAGTGGCTGTTAACTATTATGATCCTGAATATGAAGTGGTCCGTCTTGATGAGCGCTGTATCAGCTGCCGCGTCTGTGAACGGCAGTGTGCGAATGAGGTTCATTCATTTTTGCCGGAAACAGGAAAAATGGCGAGTGATGAGACCAAGTGTGTCAACTGCCAGCGCTGTGTGAGCCTGTGTCCGACCCATGCCCTGAAGATTGTCCGTTCAAGCAATCAATATAAAGATAACGCCAACTGGAGCCGCAAAACCATGAATGAGATTTACCGGCAGGCTGACAGTGGCGGAGTGCTCCTCTCCAGCATGGGAAATCCGGAACCGTATCCGGTCTACTTTGACCGGATCCTGCTCAACGCGTCGCAGGTGACGAATCCTTCGATCGATCCATTGCGTGAACCGATGGAAACTCGCGTTTTTCTCGGTGCGAAACCGGAGTCGATCCAGCGGGATGACACGGGCAGGATCGTGAATAATCTGCCGCCTCAGATCGATCTGGCCATGCCCATCATGTTCAGTGCGATGAGTTATGGTTCGATCAGCTACAACGCCCATGAGAGCCTGGCCCGGGCTGCCGAAGCACTGGGAATTCTCTATAACACGGGAGAAGGGGGTCTGCATGAGGATTTTTACCGCTATGGTCCGCAGACAATCGTTCAGGTGGCGTCGGGACGTTTTGGTGTTCACCCGGACTATCTGAACAGCGGCGCGGCGATAGAGATCAAAATGGGACAAGGTGCGAAACCCGGTATCGGCGGCCATCTGCCGGGTCGGAAGATCGTGGATGATGTGTCACGAACCCGGATGATTCCCGTTGGCAGTGATGCCATTTCACCGGCTCCGCATCATGATATTTATTCCATTGAAGATCTGCGCCAGCTCGTTGATTCGCTCAAGGAAGCCACCCATTACACAAAACCGGTGATTGTCAAGATCGCGGCAGTGCATCAGGTGTCGGCGATTGCCAGCGGAATCGCGCGCAGCGGGGCGGATATCATCGCGATTGACGGCTTCCGCGGCGGAACCGGAGCCGCGCCAACCCGGATCCGGGACCATGTCGGTATTCCGATCGAGCTGGCGCTTGCCAGTGTCGACCAGCGGCTGCGCGATGAGGGGATCCGCGACCGGGTCTCGCTGGTGGTCGGTGGCAGTATCCGATCGAGCGCGGATGTCGTGAAGGCATTGGCACTTGGCGCGGACTGTGTGTATATCGCGACAGCGGCGCTGCTGGCGCTCGGCTGTCATCTGTGCCGGAGCTGTCATGCCGGAAAATGCAACTGGGGCATCGCGACGCAGGTTCCCGAACTGGTCAAGCGGCTCAACCCTGAAATCGGCTATCAGCGGCTGGTCAATCTGATGACCGCCTGGCAGCACGAAATCAAGGAAATGATGGGTGGCATGGGAATCAACTCAATCGAAAGCCTGAAGGGAAATCGACTGATGCTGCGGGGCGTCGATCTGACGGCGAAGGAACTGGCAATTCTCGGCATCCGTCATGCGGGTGAGTAACGCCGGGTCAGAGAATCCGGACGGAACAGAGGTGGAATGTGAAACGAGTCTATGTGAATGAACAATGGTGTCTTGCCTGCCATCTGTGTGAATATTACTGCGCGCTGGCCGGCACCAGTCAGACGGATATGGCCCGGGCGCTCAAAGGCATCACCATCCGGCCGAATCTCAGACTTGAAGAGAAAGGCGGTATCAGTTTCGCGGTTTCCTGCCGTCATTGCGAGGATCCCGTCTGTGTCAAAAGCTGTATTACGGGTGCGCTGACGATCAAAGACGGATTGATCGCGATTGACCGTGACCTGTGTATTGGCTGCTATACGTGCATTCTGACCTGTCCTTATGGCGCGGTGTCGCCATCGACGGACGGCGCCGTGCAGAAATGCGAGTTGTGTGTGCAGACGGAGGCCGGTACGCCAGCCTGTGTCAGGGGCTGTCCGAACGGCGCGATTGTCTTTGAAGAGAGAGGGTGAGCCTGTGCGTTATGTCATTATTGGAAATTCAATTGCGGCCACCGGCGTTGTGGAAGGGATTCGCCAGATTGACCAGGAGGGGGAGATTACCCTGATTTCAGGTGAATCACACCCTGTTTACTCCCGTCCGCTGATCTCTTATCTGTTAGCGGGTAAAAAAACGGAAGCGACAATGCGGTATCGGGCGGCTGATTTTTATCAGTCGACACGAAGCCGTGTTCTGTACGGTCGTCTGGCGGTCCGGATTGACCCGAACGCTCAACAGATTGATCTTGATGACGGGCAGCGGCTGGTGTGTGACCGGCTGTGTGTCGCGACGGGATCGGTACCGTTCATTCCGCGGGTTGAGGGTCTCGAAACCGTCGCGGATCGATTCACTTTCATGAGTCTGGATGACGCGCGGCGGCTGGAGCAGACCCTGAGTCCGGATCGACGTGTTCTGATCATCGGAGCGGGGTTGATCGGCCTCAAATGCGCCGAGGGCATCCGCCAGCGGGTCCGCAGTGTGACGGTCGTCGATCTGGCCCCTGCCATTTTGTCCAGCATCCTGGATCAGGAAGGCGCCCGCTTGATGCAGACCCATCTGGAGAAAAACGGACTGGAATTTCACCTCGGCACGAGTGTCCGCTCGTTTGAACAGAATCACGCGATTCTGGAAAATGGCGAACGGATCGGATTTGATCTTCTGGTCATGGCGGTTGGCGTTCGCTGCAACACCGCCCTGCTCAGCGGGATCGCTGAGATCGGCCGGGGCATCACGGTCAATGAACGGGCTGAAACCTCCGCCCGGCATGTTTATGCGGCGGGAGACTGTACCCAGACGCTGGATGTGTCCAGCGGGATCACGCGGCCGATGCCGCTGCTGCCGAATGCCTATATGCAGGGCGAATGCGCCGGAATCAACATGGCGGGCGGCGGGCGGTCGTTCAATCAGGCGATCCCGATGAACGCGATCGGTTTTTTCGGTCTGCATGTCCTGAC
>RZZF01000388.1 GCA_009929975.1 Clostridia bacterium | reverse complement strand
GTGTACGGAGTCGACGGAGCGGATCCGCCATAGATGGAGGAACAGCCGGTCGCGTTGGAGATCTGCATGCGGTCGCCGAACAGCTGGGTCAGCAGTTTGACATAAGGCGTCTCGCCGCAGCCCGCGCAGGCACCGGAGAATTCGAACAGGGGCTTTTCAAACTGGCTGCCCTTGACGGTGTTCTTGTTCATCGGATTCGGTTTTTCCGTCAGGGTCTGCATGTATTCCCAGTTATCCGCTTCAACCAGGTGCTCACCGATCGGTTTCATGACCAGAGCTTTTTCACGCGCCGGGCAGACCTGTGCACAGGATCCGCAGCCGGTGCAGTCCATGGCTGAAACCTGGATCCGGTACTGGTACTGGTCATACGGCTTCATGCCCTTCTTGGACGGTGCCGATTCCGGCGCGTTGGCCGCTTCCTCATCGGTCAGCAGGAACGGACGGATGACCGCATGCGGGCAGACATAGGAACACTGGTTGCACTGAATACAGTTTTCCGGAACCCAGATCGGAATCTGAGTCGCGATCATGCGCTTTTCAAATTGAGTTGTTCCCTGCGGGAAGGTGCCGTCTTCGCGGCCCTTGAACGCGCTGACCGGCAGGTCATCACCCTTCTGGGCATTCATGACATCCGCCACATCGCGGACAAATTCAGGCACATTGCGAGCCGTGGCGGCTTCATCCTGAGCGTCAGCCCAGGCTGCAGGCACTTCGATCTCAACAATTGAATTGATGCCGGCATCGACCGCCGCGTAGTTCATCCGGATGATCTCATCACCTTTTGAACCATAGGACTTGACGATCGCCTTTTTCATATAGTCTACGGCTTCGTCCACGGGAATGACATTCGCCAGTTTGAAGAAGGCCGCCTGACAGATGGTGTTGATACGGCCGCCGAGACCGATGTCAGCCGCCAGAGTCACCGCGTCAATGGTATAGAACTTGATGTTGTTCTTCGCCAGGTAGCGCTTGATCTTCGCCGGCAGATTCGCCTCCAGCTCCTCACGGTTCCAAATCGTGTTGAGCAGGAAGGTTCCGTTCGGCTTCAGTGGCGACAACATATCATAATTGTTGACATAGGACTGGTTGTGGCAGGCGACGAAGTCCGCTTTGTTGACGAGATAGGTCGAACGAATCGGATTTTTGCCGAAACGCAGATCGGAAATCGTTACGCCGCCGGATTTCTTTGAGTCATAGGAGAAATACGCCTGGGCGTACATATCCGTATGATCGCCGATAATTTTGATTGAGTTCTTATTGGCACCAACCGTACCATCGGAACCAAGTCCCCAGAAACGAGCTGAGATGGTGCCGGCCGCCGCGGTATCAATGGATTCATCGAGCGGCAGTGAGAGATTGGTCACATCATCAACAATACCAATGGTAAAGCTGTTTTTCGGTGCGTCTGCCTTCAGGTTCTTGAAGACAGCGAGGATCTGATCCGGTGTGGTATCTTTTGAACCGAGACCATAACGGCCGCCGACGATGGCCGGTGCGTTCAGCTGGCCGGCATAGGC
>RZZF01000087.1 GCA_009929975.1 Clostridia bacterium | reverse complement strand
GTACCAGTTGCCCGAATGCGGCCGCGCTGCACGCGCGCCGCGTGCGCGGTTCGATCGTACTCGGCATTCTGGCCGCCGCGCTGCTTTGGAGTACAGCCGGTCTTCTGATCAAGTACATTCCCTGGCACCCGATGGCCATCGCGTCCGGACGCGGCCTGCTGGTCGCGTTGATCATGCTGGTCTATTATCGCAAACGGCTGACTGTCCGTTTGAATCTGACCACCTGGCTGTCCGGGCTGGCACTGGTCGCGACACAATCGCTGTTTGTGATCGCCAACAAATTGACGACGGCAGCCAACGCGATCATGCTGCAGTATTCAGCACCGATTTTCATCATTGTCATTGGACTTGTGCTGTATCGCAGCCGTCCGGCACGCCGTGATGTCCTGATCATGTTCTGGGCTTTGGCAGGGATTGTCCTGTTTTTCTTTGACGACCTCAGCGCGGGACATCAGCTCGGCAATCTGCTCGCGCTGGTGACCGGTCTGACATTCGCGGCGGTCTTCGTTTTCAACAACCGGCCGGACTGTCATGTTCCGGCCGCCCTGTTGATCGGGCAGATCGGAACCTTTCTGGCCGGACTGCCCTGGCTGCTGGCGCTGCCGCGTGAACAGATTCAGCCGATGCCTGTTTTTGCCCTGCTGATGCTCGGTCTGTTTCAGCACGGCCTCGGCTATATCCTCTTTCAATTTGGTATCCGGTTGACGCAGCCGCTGAACGCGAGCCTGCTTTCGATGATTGAACCGATCATGAATCCGGTCTGGGTGTTTCTCCTGCTCAATGAAAAGCCGGGCAGAATGGCCCTGATCGGGGCCGTGATCGTTATTTCCGCCGTGCTTTATCTCAACCTGCGGCCGGTCCGGATCACCAGACCGGCCGCAAGCGAAACTCCGTTATCTGAGAGTTGATCCGGTCTGGATCAGTCAGGATCATGCTGCTTGATGAAGGTCTTCTGGCTCAGTTCCTTAAAGGCCAGATCCAGCTCCGCGCGTGTGTTCATGACGATCGGTCCGCCCCAGGCGATCGGTTCATCCAGCGGCCTGGCCGATAACAGAATGAAGCGCAGATCCTGATCAGCTGCTTTGACCCGGAACACATCACCGCGTCCGAACAGGACGGCCTGTTTTTCATCGACACGGGTCTCCGCGCTGCCACTCTCATGATCCGCGTCAAAAATAGCCTGACCGGAAAAGATATAGATAAACAGGGTGTTGGCCGGATCACTGTTGAACGACCAGCTCTGGCCGGCATAAAGCTCAACGTCCAGATAAGTCGCCGGGATATAGCGGCCGGTAAACGCACCGGCCTGCCCGTGATAATCCCCGGCCAGTACATGGACCCGGCTGCCATCGGCTTCAACCACCGGAATATCGTCGGCTTTGATATCACCATAGGCGGGACGGGTCATTTTGTCTTTGGCCGGCAGGTTGAGCCACAGCTGAGCACCGAGCATCCGCGGGCTTGCCTGCGGCATCTCCTGATGAATGATGCCAGAACCTGCGGTCATCCACTGGCAGTCGCCATCCAGGATGCTGCCCTGGTTGCCCAGGCTGTCACCGTGTTCAATGTCGCCGCGGATCAGATACGTGATGGTTTCGATTCCACGGTGCGGATGCCAGGGAAATCCCTTGGTATAATCATCAGGATTATTGGAATCAAAAGCGTCAAGCATGAGAAACGGATCATAATCATCGGTGTCGTGATAACCGATCACCCGGACCAGGTGGACCCCTGCACCGTCAACCGCTGGCTGGCCCCGGGTAATTCTGGCGATTTTTCTCACATCATTCATGGCAGTATCCTTTCATTTATCGCAGTTAGCGTAACATGAATCGCAGTTCATCTCAGTTCCACTCTAACATAGGCCGGCCTGAAAAACGGCACCGCCGCGGGCTGCAGCGATGCCTTTTTCAATGTGTCCGGTTGACTGGCCGGAATCAGTCGAAATTGTAATCCGTAACGATTTTGTCCCGTCCTGTGACCAGGTCCTGATAATACTCATAACAACTGATGCCCAGATACGATCCTGAGATATTCCAGACATTGTCATAACCGTTGCCCTGCAGTGCCAGCAACGCGTTGTAGCTTCGCTGGCTGGAGCGGCAGTGCAGATAAACCGGCTGGTCTTTCGGGATCTCATCCATTCGCTGCCGCAGCTGGCTGAGCGGAATATTCACCGCGTTGATCAGGTGGCTGCGCTCAAATTCATGTGGTTCGCGCACGTCGATGATCGTCGCGCCGCTTTCAACCAGCTCCCGTACCCGGGTGACCGGGACCTGGCGGAAAACGCCATACAGCAGATTGAGGCCGACCAGCGCCGCGAAATTGACGACATCCTTGGCGGTTCCGAACAAGGGCGCGTAGCAGAGCTCCAGTTCCTTGAGATCTTCCAGCGTACCACCCATCGTGATCATGGCCGCGATGACATCGATCCGCTTGTCAACATTGCCTTTGCCGATCGCCTGCGCGCCGAGAATACGGCCCGTCGGAGATTCAAACAGCAGTTTGAAATGCAGCGGATTGGCATCCGGCATCAGACCGACTTTATCGCCGGGAATGATGTAGACGAAATCATAGCTGATCCCGACAGATTTCGCGGTCTTCTCATTCAAGCCGGTTGACGCGGCGGAGAGGTCGAAAACCTGGACGACGGAGGATCCGATGACGCCTTTGTTCTGGTGGGGTATCCCATACATGTGATCCGCGGCGGCACGGGCCTGCCGCTGAGCCGGTCCGGCCAGCGCCAGACGGGTCGGCTGGTGGAGCAGCCGGTGATAGACTTCGATCGCGTCACCGACGGCATAGACGTCCGGATCATTGGTCTGATAGTGCTGATTGACCTTGATGCCGCCGGTTTTGCCGATTTCCAGCCCGGCATCTTTCGCCAGGGTTGTTTCCGGGGACACGCCGATGGCCATGATCACGGCCTGAGCCGGGATTTCTTTGCCGGACTGCAGCAGAACACAGTCAGACTTGATCGTT
The DNA here is from genome assembly GCA_009929975.1 of Clostridia bacterium. GTDB lineage: Bacteria > Bacillota > Clostridia > Saccharofermentanales > UBA5734 > SLHU01. The sequence continues at coordinate 4,475 of RZZF01000087.1, read as the reverse complement.
TTCAATGCGTCGCTGAGAATCAGATTGACGCCCTGGTCGACCATTTCTTTATGCAGAATCTGAGCCATATCATAATCAAACGGGCTCATGACCTGATTGAGCGCTTCCACCAGGCTGACATTGAGTCCGGCCAGACGCAGATTTTCCGCGACTTCAACGCCGATGAAACCACCGCCGACCACGACGACATCCTTCACCGTGTGCTTATGGATGAAATCACTGATGTTCTTGATATCAACCACATTGCGGACGGCGAACACATGATCGCTGAAAATGCCTTCGATGCTGCGCGGCATGATCGGGTTGGCACCGGGAGAGACAACCAGTGTGTCGTAAGCCTCTTCATACTCAACACCGCTGAGCAGATTGCGGACGACCACTTTTTTCTCTGCGCGTTTGATCTTGACCACTTCGTTGTTGACGCGGGCCTCGATATTGTACTGGTTCTTGAACTGCTGTGGATCCATCAGAACCAGATCATCGCTGTTTTCAACGATCCCGCTCAGATGGAAGGGCAGCGCGCAGTTGGAAAACGAGACGTTCGGCCCCTTTTCAAACATGATGACTTTAGCAGATTCATCGAGACGGCGAACACGGGCTGCAACTGACGCGCCGCCGGCGACACCGCCGATAATCAGAACTTTTTTACTCATTTCACATTGCTCCACTTCTTATTTTTCTTTGAGAACAGCCTTGAATACCTGGTTACCAATAATACCACCAATGATCATAAAGACAAGAAAGATCCAGCCGGAAAGAGAGAATGCGGCGATTGGTGAATACAGGGCACCGACATTACAGCCATTAGCCAGACGTGTGCCATATCCCATGGTCAAACCGCCGATGGCAAACAGCACAATTTCGATCGCGTGAATTTTCAGCTCAGAGGTGAAGACTTTGCTGAACAGACCGGCCGTCAGCATGAAAATCAAGGTGCCGACGATAATACCGAAATTCTGAACGGAGACGCCGTGTTCAAAGAAGGGGGTGGTGAAACCGGCTTCCGGCATTTTGGTGAAAGCGGCCAGATCAGCGGCAGACACACCAAAGAGCATCAGAACCTTGCCGAACCACAGGCCGTAAGGTGTTGACGCGCCCCAGCCGGCTTTGGTCACGCCCATCAGCAGGGTGAACAAAACGCTGAGAATGACAGCACCTTGTTTGAGCGTCCAGGGTTTGACGAAATAGCGCTGATAGGTTGACGCGCTCAGCAATTTATATTGAGAGATTTCCAGAGACTCATGTTTGTCCTGATCAATTTCAGACACGACGCCGGTGTAGCGGTTGGCGGCCTTGCGCTTTTTCTCAAAACGGTAACTCAGGAATACGACGATGCTGCCGAGCAGCGCGGTCAGGAGCAGTGCTCCGATATAGCCGCCCATACCGTCCCATTTGAACAGGTCCGGGAAGAATACGCCTTTGCTGAACAATTCACCGGTTTCTGAGGTCAGCCAGGCTGCTGTTGCCAGACTGCTTTTCTGGGCCGGGAAGCCGACGAAGACACCGATGCAGAAGAAAATCAACGTGATCAGCGCACGGGGGAGGCCGGTGACCAGATCGGTCATCGTTCCGGTCGCGCAGCAGGACGAAAAGGACATGCCGAAACCAAAAAGCATCGCGCCGAGCAACAGTCCGAGGTTGATCGGGTTGATCCACAGACCATAAGCCGTGATGTCTTCTGCCTTCAGCAAAAACGAGGTTGTCAGCAGGGCCGTGATGAAAAACATGAACATCATCGTCCGCATGAGCTTGGCTGATCCGGTGCGGAACGCCCGGTTCACACTGCCGGCGAAACCGGTGAAGGCTCTGGACAGTGTATAGCCAAAGCCAAGACCTACCAGCAGGCGGAAAAAAAGCATATCGGTTTTCAGTAGTGTGCCGCCCAGAATGACGGCCAGAATCAGGACGATCCATCCAATAAAGGGCTCAGTCTTCTTCATAACTTCAAATTCCTCCCGAAAATACTGTGTCCGGTCCGCTCAGAAAACAGCAGCGCAAACGTTTGCTGAGCGAAATAAACACGCTGGATCTATTTTAGCACGTTTCCAATTAATGAACATAAGTCAATTATACAAATGCAATAAATGTCATGATTATGCACAAAAAGACAGGTGGGTTCATCGGGTTTCCGCCAGTGGCAGTGGCGGAGGCGGCGGCAAGAGCGGTTCGATCAGCGCGGTGGCCGCCAGCAAGCGATCCTGATCAAGGCCACAGAAAAACAGCCCGTCCGGCAGGCCGTCATGATCGGCTCCGCCGGGCAGCGCGACAGAAGGGAGCCCGCAAAGATGCGCGACATTATTCGGAGCTGCCATCAGGCATAGATCGACATCATGAAGCAGATCCCGGGCGAGAGCCTGCTGCCGGCTGATTTCCGCCAGTGCGTCGCGATATTCCGGTTCGCGGCCGGTTCCGCTGACGTCATGTTCCGCTTCCAGCAGTTGAGACTGGCCGTAGCGGAGCGCGGCTGCCGCATGGGTCTGATTGTAGTCAATCAGATCCGCCAGTGACGGCACCGGAGCTCCGGTCTGTCGCAGATACGCGTTGAGATTCGCTTTGAACTCAAATTTCATGATGATTCTGAGTGCGGCCGACGCTGGCCAATTGATCTCACGGATTGAACAGCCGGCCTGTCTGAGCCGCTCCGGCAGACTGACTGCCAGTGGTGTGGGCTGTCGGCCGTCCGGCTGCCAGATATTGACTGCGATCCGCAGGTCGGACAAAGACAAACGGCTGTCTGGACGACTTTCATTCAGGCCACGGACGGCCTGGTCGATCAGCCGCAGGTCACTGACAGAGCGTGCCAGCGGCCCGGCGGTATCCAATGTTTTTGTGATGGGCACAATGCCCTCCTGAGGCCACAGCCCGAGCGCCGGACGCAGGCCGGCAACACCGAGACGCAGCGCGGCCGCAATGATTGAATTTGAAGTGTCTGTTCCGATCGCCGCGGCGCAGAACCCGGCGGCCACCGCAACGGCTGAACCGGTCGAAGAGCCCCATGGGTCACGGGTGCGGTCATAGGGGTACACCACCTGTCCACCAGCTGAGCTGTAGCCGCCCGGCATTTTCGGCGACATGTAATTGGCCAGTTCTGTCATATTAGTCTTGCCCAGAATGATCGCGCCGCAGTCACGCAGCCGGTGAACAATGGCCGCGTCCGGCGGCTGATGCTGTTTCAGGGCCAGACTCCCGGCCGTTGTATGCAGCGGTGCTGCGGTCCCGATATTGTCTTTGATCAGGATCGGCAGACCGAAAAGCGGTCCCGGGCGCATCCCTGTGCCGCGTCCGGCAGCCAGGCGATCTTCGAGGCGCCGGGCCTCCGCGAACACATGGGGATTCAGTTCACACACGCTGTTGAGTCCTGCTCGTCCACGATCACGACGGTCGATCTGCCGGATGCAGTGGGCGGCCAATTCAGTCGGACTGACATCGCCACGCCGGATCATCGCCAGCAGTTCGGACAGGGAACGGGAGAAAAACGAGTTCATGGAGGACCTCCCTATCGCTGTAGACCGGCGGCGTTCCACCCCGGACAGCAGCCCTTCAAACACTTGGACCTGAGCCTATCATAACGCAGGCCGCCAGCCGGGTAAAGCGCATGGGCGCGGCTGTTTTACGGTGCGGAGTCTGCTATACTGAAAGCTGATGGAGATCATGACTTAAGTTTGCGAAGGAGCGTTAATCCGATGAATCAGAATATTTCAGACAACAAGACAATCGAACTTCGTAATGGACAGCTGCAGGTGGTGATGGATCAGCCGGGTAACGGCTATCGAGGCTCCCGCTTTGACTGGAGCGGATTCATCCGCCAGATCCGGTACAAAGACAACGCGCCGCTGTGCGCCCCGGAAAGCCTGGTGCCCGGTCTGGGCAGCGGTGGTGAAGGCCTCTGCTCTGAATTCGGACTGAATCATCTGCCGGCTTATGAAGCCTGCGCGGTTGGTGAACTGTTTCCTAAAATCGGGGTCGGCTGGCTCCGTCGTGTTGATGTCGGCCCGCGCCGGATTATCTTTGACTATCCGATTGAAATACCGGCAGACATCAGGACGGAAGATCTGGATGATGAGGGACAGCCCGGCATTCGCCTGGTCAGCCGCCTGCCGGAATATCACGGGTTATCCTGTGTCAGCACCCGTACCGTCCGTCTGGCCGGCAACCGCCTGATCATGGAGATCCAGCTGGAAAACACAGGTTCACAGGTGATTGAACTGGATGAGTACTGCCATAACTTTCTCAGCCTGGACCGGATCGGAAATCAGGGCGATTATGACCTGCGGCTCGGTTTTGATTATCAGGGCGTGATCCAGCCACGGGGTGAATGCGCGATTGACGGCCGGCTGATCCGCCGCCACGCCGATATGAAAGGCGAGTTCTATTTTCAGCTGAGGCCGGCAGCCGGCCAGGCTGAACCGGACTTCATCTGGCAGCTGATCCGGCAACCGGACGGCCTGGTCATGAGTGATGTCAGCCGGCTGGAG
>RZZF01000086.1 GCA_009929975.1 Clostridia bacterium | reverse complement strand
GTTGAAGAGGGTGTAAATATAAGAGCACTTGCAAAGGGAACTCCCGGATTTTCAGGTGCTGACCTTGAAAATGTTGTGAACGAGGCAGCTCTCATTGCAGCAAAAAGAGACAAAGACTTTATAGACATGAAAGACTTTTAAGATGCAAAGGATAAAGTCTATATGGGCCTTGAAAGAAAATCTAAAGTAATGAGTGAAGATGAGAAAAAAGTAACCGCTTACCACGAAGGAGGCCATGCTCTTGTTGCAAGACTTCTCCCTTATACAGATGCTGTTAATAAAATAACCATAATTCCAAGGGGAAGAGCTGCTGGTGTTACCTGGTTTCTTCCTGATGAAAGTGATTTCAGATATAAAGACCAACTGGAAAGCTCACTTTCTGTTGCATTTGGTGGAAGAATTGCTGAAGATTTGATTTTTAAAAGAATAAGCACTGGAGCCTCAAACGATATCAAGCAAGCGACAAGCATTGCTCATAAAATGGTAAGGTCATGGGGAATGAGTGAACTTGGCCCTCTTTCATACTCAAAGGACGATGATCAGGTTTTTATTGCCGAGAATCAACCTCTGCATTGTGACACCTTCCTCTCTGCCGTTACCGGATTACGCATGATATGACTGATCAAGTTCAGACAGCATGCTGTAAACCGCTTCGTAGCTTTCACATACATCATCGGGCACCGTGTAATCGCCTGTCACTTCACGCAGCCTGGAAAACTCATCACTCAGGTTGATGTCATCAGAGCCGGCCGATGCCGCTTGATCTAAGATGGCCTCAAACAACTGCCGTACAACATGAAACTCCGGGTGGTTTTCGCCATGGACCCGGTCAACGACCGGAACATATTGCTTCAATGTCTGGAAAACCTGCTGGTTCTTTTTGTAATAATTCGATCTTTTATTCATCTTGCTCACCACTCTCTAACATGATTCAAACCGTTGGAACGCTTCGGATGGTTGATTGTCTGCTGTTCCCTGTGCTTGAATTGTCGCATGAAAAGAAATTGATTTCCTTGACGCAAATCAATTTTTTCAAAAATTCAGATGATGGTGAACACCTGAGATGACGATCGATCGGGTCTTGCTCTCACGATTGGCCTTATGTTCTGCAGCGATTGAATTCCGTCGAAAGCACTAAACTGAAAGCAATCCGTCCAGATCGAGAATCCTGATTTTTTTATTCGAAACCTGTTGAATCAATCCGGCGTCTTCCAGTTCCGCCAGTTTCCTGCTGATTGATTCCGGCGTCGTTCCCAGATAAGAGGCCATATCTTTCTTATTCATCGGCAATTCAATTTCCGTCGATTGGTTGGCATTATCCATGCATTCAATCAGGAACAGCGCAATCCTCGTTTCAACCCGCTCTGTGGCAAATCGTGTGGTCTGTTTTTCAGACTGCTCAAGTCGATGGGAAAATTCCGAAAGAACCTTCAGGGAAATCGAAGGATATTTCAATAGAAGATCGTTCAGCTCAGAACGGGCTATGGTGCAGACACTGGCGGCTTCGATTGCTTCCGCATATGACTCATGAACCTTTTCACTGAACAAGGCAAGTTCACCGGTAAAATCGCCCGGCCGTAAAACGCGCAGCAGTTGTTCTTTCCCTGACTCGGCCAGCCTGTAGATCTTTATTCTTCCCTCGCTGACGATATAAAGCGAATTCGCCGGATCACCGGGCCGATACAGGCTCTCACCTTTCTTGAATGAAAGCGAACGGATCAGGGACATGATTTCGTCCATCTGCGCCTGCTCCAGGTGATTGAAGATCGGCACCAGCGATATACACGAATCACCGTCCGTGCCAGACGCATGGTGATGGCAGTGATGGCACCGCGCCTGATTGTGCTCCGGTTTTCTATCGATTTGGTCGCCCATTTTATTCCCTCTGCTTTAAATAATCGCTGACACCTGATCTCAGCCTGATGATCGAATCACCTGTTTCAGCCAAACAAGGTCCGGTTGCCTTCCTGCAGGGCATAGTAGGCCGGCTTGGGATTTTGCTCCACATCAACACAGCCCCAGGCACATTCGGCCGGACAATCGGACTCGCCGCACTGCCAGCAGGCAGCTGTATCGCTCCAGCGGAAAAAGAAGTTGCCGATGACGGCCGGATGCTCCGCGAAGATCTGTTGGCACAACCGGACATAACGCGCCTGCTCCTCTGGTGTATGGCCCTTGCCCCAGGTATACTGCCAGTGCTTGTCGTAGCAGACCTGTTGATTGTAGTGATTTTTCCGCTCCAGGTCGGTATATTTTTCTCCCCACTGCAGCGAGGAGAAACCCCATTCATTGATGATGATCGGCTTTCCGGAAAGGCGCGCCGTTTCGTCGATATAGCTTTTCCAGGTCTGCGGTCCGCCCAGCTGCCAGCTGCCCATGTATCCGTCGATTCCCAGATAGGTGAACGGACTGTCCGGTATCGCGTACATCGCTTTCATCAGCATCCGGGCATAGTCATTGATGTAGCCCAGGTTGATGCCGGGCTGCGCGTCCGGGCTGCCCTTCAGCAGGCCGCGCGCGACGGTCATCAGATAGCGGATGTTCTGCTCTTGTGTCAGCGGCCCATAGAAAATATCAATGTCCGGTTCATTGGCCACCTGCCACCAGGTAATTTTATCTTTTGTGCGCTGCGCCAACCACTGCGCGGTTTCAGACAAGGCCTGCCAATAGCCGTCACTGCCCACATCCCCCATCCATTCGGGCATTGAGCGCACATAGACGGTCTTCCCCGCTTCGGCAGAATAACGCATCGAACCGGGCCCCGGGAACGAGGCCAGCACCTGAAACCCTTCCGACAGGTAACGTTCAATTTGTTCTTCACTGTGCAAGAATGCGTCCGACAGGGGGCCGCCGATGCGCTCAGCGAAGGGAAATGTGTAGCCTTCGCGCACCCACTGGATGCCGAGGTCGTGCAGACGATCAAACCGCGGCTGGTCATGGGCCGGGGTGATACCGATCATGTGATTCGTTTTCATTGCTCAGTCTCCTTCATTCGTCATGCCTGCTGTATCTTCAAAATGCCGCCGCGCCGGAACCCGTTCAGTGTCCATCCCTTCGTGTGCTGCTCCAGCTGGCCGCTGTCGCCGTGCAGCCAGAAGACCTCCGCGCGGCGGCCGGCCACGGGAACCTCAATCTGCTCCAGAGGCCGGGCGCCCCGGCCGTCTCGCAGCACATGATCCCACCGGTCCGCGCGGCTGCGGACCAGGACCAACGTCATCGTTTTCCCTTTCAGGCCCAGCAGCCACACCTGTTCGTCCTGCACCTCAAACGGCTCAAAGCCTTCAGCATCCACCGGCACACCGTCCAGCGCGTCACGCAGAGGCTTGAAATGGGCCCAGAGATTCTGCGTATCCACATAGCTGTCCCAGTGCCAGATATGGCCGCTCCCCGCCGCGCCGCAGAAAAAAGGCGGATAGGTCACATCGTCAAAGATCAGGCCGCCGTGATCCGCCGGATAAAAGCGGAAGGGGCCGACATGCCGGTCGTTCACCGCGCCGGTTTCGGTCAGGATCAGGGGCTTAGTGCCCGTGCTGCATCGTCTGACCGCGTCAAGAGAGAATGCCACGGGGTCCGCATGGCAGATGGCCAGAGGTGCGCCCTGGTCCAGATAGCGGTGTACCTGCAAAAAGTCCATGTCCGGGATAGCGGCGAACGCGTCCTGCACCTGCTGCTTATGCTCTTCGTCCATGCTGCCCAGTGAGTTGACCACCAGATTTTTCGGTGATCGCTGTTTCACCTCGGGCAACATACGCCGAGTAAAGCGCTCGACCGAGTCAAAGCAGGCGTCGCCGCAATCGATCTCATTCCACAATTCCCAGGAAAAGACCACCGGATCATTGTGATAGCGGGCCAGATAGGGCGCGATGTCCTCCAGCCAGCGCCGGTTCCACTTGTCTTCGTTGAACCACGCCTCCACATCTGTCAACTGCCGCCCGTTGTCAGCATCCACGACCCGCTTGTAGGCGAAATGACCGGTGTCGGTAAACGTACGGAAATGTTCCAGGCACAGCTTTACGCGGATATCATACTGACGTGCCAGATCCATGATACGGTCCAGCCGTGCGAACGCGGCCAGATCATGAACACCCATGATCTCGGTCCGTGCCTCGGTATACCGGTTGGACAGCCAGATGCGCACGTAGTTGGCGCCTACCGCGTGCAGTTCCGACAGCCAGCGCCGCCACTGGATCATCCCCGTGGTGCGCAGCGCCTCAGACGCACGGAAATGCTCGTGGCCGGCCGGCTGCCTATCATATCCGCAGCCAACCAGATTGAGCCCGATGGGAACATAGCTGCTGCCATCGGAACAGGCGAAATAGCGGGAATCTTTGCCGCTCACCATGACATAGCCAGGGTGCTCAGACGGTGTACAGATAAATTCATCCACGACATTGCCCTTCTCGTCAGAAACAAGATAGGGCCCTTCCTGGTCGGGAGTATAGCGCGCGCAGCGATCGACCGGTCCGGTCGGTGTCTGATCCTCATAGCCGTGCCGGTCATAATGAAAGTCGTACGCCTGCTGATCAAAGGTGGGGACGCGTTCCTGCGTGCCGGACGGTGTGGTTACACTCAGCCACTGCGCGTCGGAAGGCGCGTTGATCTGGATTCTGCCGTACCGCTTGACTGTCTTCATCGAACTTCCCCCTTTCAAATCGCGGGATTCAACGGTGTTATGTTATCAAGCTGACCTGCTATTTTACGACGCACGACTTCTGTATCATATTTGTTTTGCACGCGTAGCCAGTATCCTGTTGAAAGTCCGAAATACTTACATAGCCGTAAATCTGTATCGGCCGTAATCGAACGTCTTCCGGCAACAATTTCACCGATTCTCTGAGCAGGAACACCGATCTCTTTTGCCAGACGATATTTCGTTATGCCAAGTGGAAGCAGAAACTCTTCGTTCAGCAACTCACCAGGTGTAACAGGATCTATAATCAGTTTTTTCAATTTGTTTTCCATGGTTTTTCCTTTCTCAATGATAGTCGCAAATTTCAACATTCACCGGTCCTTTATCAGACCATGTGAAACATATCCGATACTGATCATTAATTCGAATTGAATGCTGACCAGCCCTATTACCTTTTAGTCGTTCAAGTCGATTACCCGGGGGAATCCTGAGATCATTCAAATTTCCTGCGACATCCAGCTGTGTCAGTTTTCGTAAAGCAATCCGCTCAAATTGGTGAAACCTTACAACATGTTCCATCTTGGCAAGCTTTTCAGTGTCTTTATCCGCAAACGACTGTATCATGAAATAATAATAACGTCATGCGTTAATAACGTCAAGCGTTAATCGTTCAAACCTTTTGATACATATCCAATTAAAGCTGTTTACTTCACCTATTTTCAAATTAGTTAGGCAAACTCATGAATAGATTAAAATGTCCTTCATCATGACGTCGTCCCGGGCGGCCGTAATATGGATCGTGAGACGGGTGATGCCCTCCATCCCCTGCGCAGTCAGCGGATTTTGGTTGGTATAGGGGTTTTGCAGCTGGCAGATTTTCTTATGACCGATGCAGGTTCCTTCATAGCTGGCGATGTTGCTGTCCGCGCGGGTAATCCGGAACGATTCAACCCGCTGGCCCTGTGAAATATCCTCTGCCAGCACAATATATTGAACCTCCTTTTGTGCTTGAGCGAATGTAACGACATATTTCGGCTGCCGCAGCGGACTTTCCGGATCTTTTTCGATTGTGGCTTCAAGCGGCTGGCCAAACGCCTGCTTCAGACGTTCGCCGAATTCTTTGAGGCGCTGCACATCCCGCTGATCCAAAAGCCCTTCTCTGGTCGGCGGAATATTCAGATTCAGGCAGGCATTATTGCCGACCGAAGCGATATAGGTCTGGAACAGACGATCGAGGGAATGCGGCTCTTCGTTTTCATGCCAGAACCAGCCCGGACGAATCGACATATCGATTTCAGCCGGGACATAAACGAGTCCCTTGCTGAATAATATATGGCTCAGATCACCGATGGCATCATCCGAGTTATACAGATACGAGAGACTGCCAGCTTCCGCTAACGGGCCGGGTCCTGTCTGGATATCAGCGTAATGACACAGTTCGGACGGAACAACCGACCATTCGGCATGGCGTGGCTGACCGGCTTCGTTGCCGCACCAGCGGGTATCCGGACCCTCATCATTAAAAATGACGGCATGGGGCTGGTATTGGCGAATCAGATCAAAATAGCGGGGGAAATCGTAAACCTGCTTGATGCCATTAGGCCCTTCACCGCAGGCATTATCAAACCAGACACAGAAAATTTCGCCGTAGCCGGTGAGCAGCTCCGTCAATTGATTGCAGAAATAATCATTATACTCAGGCGATCCGTAATATTGAGAATTGCGATCCCAGGGCGACAGGTAAAAGCCGAATTTGATCCCGCCGCGGCGGCAGGCATCAGCCGCTTCTTTAACAACATCACCGCGAAACGGGCTGTTCTTCACACTGTGTTCGGTATACCTGGAAAGCCACAGACAAAAGCCATCGTGATGCTTCGCTGTTAACACCATGCCCTTTAAACCCGCTGACTTGATCGCGGCCACCCATTGGTCGCAATCCAGTCCGGTCGGATTGAAAATCGATTCCGGTTCATCGCCATTGCCCCATTCGAGATCCGTATAGGTATTGGGACTGAAATGGATAAAGGCATACGACTCCAGAGCGAACCAATCCAACTGCCTCTGCGACGGGCGTACATGCGCCGCCTCCTGTAAAAATTTCAACATGGATGCCATCTCCTGTCCTTCAGCCTGATCGGCTGTTCATGCTCATGGGGCTGCGGAAATTACGTTTGTCGATTCTCTTTAATTATAGCGCACGTTCACTGATTCTGTGCCGGCAGTCTGCCGTATGGAGCATCGCCAGTCTCTTTCTCGATGACCGCCCACTACGATTTATTGCTATAATAAAGACGCAATCAAACCGGTTCATTCCACCTGAGAAGGAGAGCACTATGGCTGCGTCAGCGTTTAATGTTTCGGGAAACTGGTATAAGGGAAATCTGCACACGCATACGACGATATCAGACGGCACCCTGGCACCGGCCGATCTGGTCAAACTGTATCGTGATATGAAATACGATTTTCTCGCGATCACAGACCACCGGATCTACGGCATTCATGAAGACTTGAGCAGCCGGGAGCTCCTGCTGCTGCCCGGCGTTGAACTGGACGTCCGCGCGCCGGACGATGAAGCGTTCTGCCACCATATTGTCGGCCTCGGGCTGCCCGGTGCCAACCGGTTTGAACATGGCCATCAGTTTCAATATCCAGCCGATATGACGGTTCACGAAATCATTCAGGAACTGCGTGAGGGCGGCAACCTCTGCATTTATGCCCATCCGGCCTGGTCGCATGTACGGCATGAAGTGCTTGACGCACTGGATGGACTCTTCGGTCTGGAGATCTATAATCATGGCTGCGAGGTTGAGAGTCTCTGCGGCTATTCAGACAACTGGTA
>RZZF01000387.1 GCA_009929975.1 Clostridia bacterium | reverse complement strand
TCGCGGTCTACGCGGCTGAACGCCTGCGTCAGATGGGCTGGTAGGCGATGCTCTGATCTGAAGACCTGACACGAGGAGGAGACTATGAACTATATCAGCACCCGGGGTGATGGGACCCCTTTTTCAGCGTCTGATGTGATCCGACTGGGGATCGCACCAGACGGTGGCTTGTTTGTTCCGGATGTCATCCCGCAGCTGACCCTTGATGATTTCGCCGCGATGCGTGAGATGAGCTACCAGGAACGGGCCGTGACGATCATGGGCCTGTATCTGAGTGATTTCGGCGAGGTTGAGCTGCGTGAGATGATTGAGCAGGCCTATGACGAAGCGCGCTTCGGCGAGCATCCGGCGCCACTGGTCCAACTCAACAAATACAATGACCAGGAATATATTCTTGAGTTGTGGCATGGTCCGACCGCCGCTTTCAAGGACATCGCCCTGCAGCTGCTTCCCTATCTGATGACCGCCGCGGCCAGGAAAACCGGCCAGACGGATGAAATCTGCGTTCTGACCGCCACATCCGGTGATACAGGAAAAGCGGCTCTGGAAGGATTCCGCGATGTTCCCGGAACCTCAGTCATGGTTTTTTACCCGGCTGACGGAGTCAGTCCGGCCCAGAAATTGCAGATGGTCACTCAGGAAGGCGAAAATTGCCGGGTGGTCGCGGTGGAAGGCAGCTTCGATGACACGCAGACCGGGGTCAAGTCAATTTTCGCTGATCCGGCTTTGGCTGCGGAATTGGGATCAGCCGGAAAAATTCTCTCGTCGGCGAACTCAATCAACTGGGGCCGGCTGCTGCCGCAGATTGTCTACTATTGCTCAGCCTATGTTGACCTGCTGCAGCGTGAAAAAATCGAGCCCGGCGCGCCGGTCAATTTCGTTGTTCCGACGGGTAATTTCGGCAATATTCTCGCGGCATGGTATGCCAGCCGGATGGGTTTGCCGGTTCACCGCCTGATCTGCGCGTCCAATCGCAATAAGATTTTGTCCGACTTCATCCGGACCGGCCGATATGACAGCCGGCGTGAATTTCATGTGACGAACTCACCCTCGATGGATATTCTGATTTCCAGCAACCTGGAGCGGCTGCTGTTCGAACTGTGTGGCCGAAACAGCGAAACAGTCCGTGAATGGATGAATGATTTGCGCGAACAGGGCGCTTATGAAATTGACCAGGAATCGCTGAAAAAACTGCAGATGCTTTTTGTCGGCGGGTATTGTGATGAGAAGGGAACGCTGAGAATGATCCGGGATGTCTACGACCGGACGGATCATTTGATCGATACGCATACCGCGGTCGGCTTCAATGTCTACAGCCGCTACGCGAACCGGTCTAATGACCGGACACCGACAGTTTTTGTCTCAACAGCCAGCCCCCTCAAATTTGCCGGTGCTGTCAGTGACGCGGTGTTCGGCAACGGGTACAGCCGTGGCCGTGGCGAGATGGTACTGATTGAAGAACTGGCGGTAGAAGGCGGTTTTGAGATTCCGGAAACCCTGCGCGACCTTGCGCAGCGGCCAGTTCTCCATGAG
>RZZF01000386.1 GCA_009929975.1 Clostridia bacterium | reverse complement strand
GTGAACCGGGTGACATTGGCGTCATCCAGCGCGGCCTCGACCTCGTCGAGGACACAGAACGGCGTTGGCCGCAGGCGCAGGATGGCAAACAGCAGGGCGATCGCGGTCAGACAGCGCTCACCGCCAGACAGCAGCATCAGGTTCTGCAGACGCTTACCGGGCGGCTGCGCCCGGATCTCAATGCCGCAGCCCAGGATATCATCATCATTCTCGAGATTGACTTCTGCCATGCCGCCGCCGAACAGCTCTGAGAACACATCGTTGAAGTTTTCATTGATCCGGGCGAAATGCTCAAGAAACTGTTCCTTCATCGCCTCGGTCAACTCATCGATAACCTGGGTCAGCTGTGTGCGGGTGGCTTCAATATCATCACGCTGGGTCACCATGAAGCGGTGCCGTTCATTGACCTGATGGCTTTCCTCGACCGCTGCGAGATTGACATCACCCAGCTCCCGCATCGACTGACGCAGCGTCTGGATCCGCCGACTGGCCTCATTGCGGCTGCTGATGCTCTGCCGCATTGGTTCAGCCTGCTGAATGGTCATCTCATAAGTCTCCCAGATCCGGTTTCTGATTTCATCAGTCTGCAGATCGATCCGGCTGATTTTGCCTTCATTCCGGCTGATCTCAGTCTGCAGCGAGGTGATCCGGCTGCTCATCTGCTCGAGTTGTTCAAAATAATCCTTCTGCTCAGCTTCCAGGCGAATACGGGCGTCCATTGTCTCAGCCAGCGCTTCCGCCTGCTCTTCACCGCTGCGCTGCAGATCATCGATTTTCAGCCGAAGTGCGAGATGTTCCTGATCGAGCGTTTCTGACTGACGCAAACTGGTTTGCCGCAGTTCAGCCTGTTTTTTCAGGCGGTCCTGCTGCGTTTTCTGTTCACGGTCAATTCGTTCGGTCATTTCCAGAGCCGCCTGCAGGGATTCCTGGACCGAGTTCAACGACACCTTCAGATCAGTGATATGTTCTCTCAGCTCGTTGCGCTTTTCCTTTTCCTCACGATTGGCATTTTCCCGGGTCTGGATATCCTCGCGCAGTTGAGCGGCCCGCTGTTCCAGTTTCTGGACACGCGTCCTGATCGTTTCGATTTCCTGCTCGATTCCCTGCTTTTCAGACCGCAGCTGACGGTCTTCCTCCTCCAGCATGGTCTGCCGGGCGAGACTGCGTTCCTGATCCTGCAGCAATGCCTGGTAATGGGTTTCTTCACGAACCAGACGCTGATTGTTTTCCATCAGCTGGTGTTCCAGTTCGGCCAGCTGGCGTCCGGCATCCTGATGAGCCTTGCGTCGGCTGCCCGTCTTGGCTTCATTGCGCCGGATCGCTTCTTCAAGCGCGGTCATCGCTTCAGTCAACTGCTCGATTTCTCGTGAACGACGCAGAACACCGCTGCCCTGCCGCTGATGGTAGCCGCCGGTCATTGAGCCGCCCGGATTGATCACATCACCTTCCAGCGTGACAATACGGCAGCGATAGCGAAGATCACGGGCAATCCGGTTCGCGGCATCGAGATCGCGCACAACCAGGACACGTCCCAGGAG
>RZZF01000085.1 GCA_009929975.1 Clostridia bacterium | reverse complement strand
GTGGTGGTCTTGCCGGCACCGTTCGGTCCGAGATAGCCCGTCACTTTGCCGTCTTCAATCGTGAAATCCAGATCGAAGACACCTTTCCCGCTGGGGTACGTCAACGTCAGATTAGAAACCTCGATCATTGCTTGACTCCTTTGCGTTGGCACGGCCGCTGCCGGCCGCGTTCATGCCGATCAGCCGTGCGCGGGCAATGCCGGATGGGCCCGGACACTGAACGACATCGGAAACAGACCTTGATTATAGTCGTAGTTATGCAGCTGGCCCGCGACGGGCTGCATGCCGCCTGCATCAAAGTAGCTTTCCTCAAACTCGTGGAAATAGTCCAGCGCCAGTCCGGCCTCGAGCAGCGCGTTGATCACATCCGCCACGGTGTACATCCAGAAATAGGCTTTGACCCCATGTTTGGGCTCCGAGGCGTAGCCGCCGATGCTGTCATCGACGTCCGGCTCGCGGCCGAAATAGGGATATTTGATCTCCAGCTGGCCGGCAGGCAGTTTTTGCTCATCAAAGGCCAGAAAAAACGGATGGGAGTCAAAGACATAAACAAACCCGTCGTCCTTAAGCAGCTGGCCGATGGTCCATCCCCAGCATTTGAGGTCCGGCAGCCAGCCGATCGCACCCTCGGAAACAAAGACGACATCATAGGTTTCATGATGAAGTTCAGCCAGCTGCATGATATCGGCCTCAATGAAGCGGGCATTGCTGATCTGCAGGTCCTGTGACAGCTGCCGTGCGTACTTGATGTTGTCCGGCACCAGGTCAACCCCGGTCGCTTCCGCACACATCCCGGCCAGCGTCAGAGTATCCGCACCGGTATTGCACTGCAGATGAATCACGTGCTTTCCGCTCAGATCGCCCAGTTCCTGACGGATATAGCGGTTGAGCTGATGGGTGCCCTGCTGCAGGGACCGTTTGAACGTTTGATAATGATCGGCCGACAATTGGCTCCAGGCGTGCTTGTTTGATTCAATTTCCTGCATGGGAAAGTCCTCCTGCCGCAGCCTTTCCGCTGAAAGGCTGTTCCCCTGATGTCGTATGAATCTGTCAACATTATAGTCTTCATGGCAGGGGCTGTCACGGCTCGTGCTCAGCGCAGCGTTCCGGCGGCGTTCAGTATCGTCGAACTGTAGCAAAACAGGATATCCTGATCCCGGAAGGTGATATGCTCAGCCAGCTGATCACTAGCGATGTGGCGGATATCGACCAGGGTGATGGTCCGGTAGCCCTCCAGCAGCAGCGGAATCAGACTGCCGGCGAAGGAGTCGCGGAACACAATCAGGTCCCGCTCAGTGTCTGCCTGAGGCGACGTGATGGTCAGCAGCGGTGACGCGCCGGACAAGAACAGATCGTACGGATCTTTACCCGCGGCTTTTTCCAGATCATAAACCGGTGTTACGTCGCCGGTCGCGGCGTGCCGCACGGTCGCGGCCTCGGTCGCCGGACTGGTCAGATAGACCAGGCGGTCCGGTTGAAGGGGCAGCGCGGACTGACCGTAATAAGCGCCGTAGAACGGGCGGTCCAGGGTGGTGGCCTGCCAGTCGTTCGAGAGGGGATCCGCGATGCCGAGCGCCTCCGACAATTGCTGCGCGGCCGGCAGCAGCTGCTCCTGCCGCCAATGTGGATCGGTGCGGTAATAATCATCCAGCGACAGCGTTTCACTCAGATCGACGACGGAAGCAAATGGCAGCTGTCGTTCCAGATAGCGGAGCAGGCCGGCATTGTCCGGCGCCGGATACGCCAGATCGGCCGCGGCGAATGCCAGTTTGTCCGGGATGAACGCGAAGGTGATCACGTGGTCATTTGCCACGAGATAACGGTCATACAGCGACTGAAACCGCTGGATCGCGTGATCGATCGATGATGGATCGATCGTGTGTTCCAGTTTGACCGCATGGCCGTTGACCATGGCAATGCCCTGATTTTCCTTTTGCCGGAGCAGATGAAAACGGGTGATTGCTTTCAGGGTGCGAAAGGCGAAGCGGCCCGGCAGCTGGTCGCTGATATACGTCTCAACGGATTCCATCCACTGACCGGAGCTGAGCGCGTCCAGGCTCAGGGCGGGATGCCGCGCCAGCAGCCGCCGCTCATGCAGCGAGTGATCCTGATCCGGCCAGCTCCAGACGACCAGCGACAGGATCAGCCAGACCGCGACCACGGCGGCCATGAGGATCTGTGATGTCGGATGCTTTCGCATAAGCCCTCCTGATCAGAATCTGAAATAAAGAAACGGATTGAATGACGCGTCCGCCAGATAGCCGGTCATCACCAGCAGCAGCGCCAGTCCGGCCAGCGGTTCCGTGACCGTCAGGATCCGGTCGGCCGGCGTCCATTGCCTGAGCCTCCGGTACAAACGGGCCGGCAGCGACGTCGCTCCGACGATCGCGATCAGGATGATCCCCAGATAGCTGCGCAGATAGAACCAGCTGAGCGGATCGGCCAGCGGCAGCGGCGACCCGCCAAGCATTGCGCTCAACCGCTGCACGGCCTGTGGCAGATCGGGCGCTTCAAACAAAACAAAACTGAACAGGACAACCAGCAGAACCAGACCGCGTGCGGCCCAGGCCGGCCAGTGCTGCATCCGCTTGCCCAGCCACAGTTTTTCCACGATCAGCAGCAGCGCGAACAGCAGACCCCAGAGAACGAAAGTCCAGGCCGCACCGTGCCAAAGCCCGGTCAACAGCCAGACGATGGCCAGGTTGCGAAGCCAGCGGCCTTTGCCTGTCCGACTGCCGCCAAGCGGAATATAGCAGTAGTCACGAAACCAGGTGCCGAGCGAGATATGCCAGCGGTGCCAGAATTCCGTGATGCTGCGGGCGATATAGGGATAATTGAAATTCTCCAGGAAGTCAAACCCAAACACCCGGCCCAGCCCGATTGCCATATCACTGTAGCCGGAAAAATCAAAATAGATCTGCAGCATGAAACCGATCGCCGTCAGCCAGTGCAGCAGCACCGTCGGCTGAGCGGTCTGGTCCAGCAGCACGCCGATCTCACCCAGGGTGTTGGCAATGAGAATCTTCTTGGCCAGACCAATGACAAAACGGCGCAGGCCGCTGATGACCCGGTCCAGACTGTGGTGGCGGCCGGCCAGCTGGCCGGCGATATCGGCATAGCGGACGATCGGGCCGGCGATCAGCTGCGGAAACAGCGCGATATAGGTTGCCAGGCTGATCAGGTTTTTCTGCGGTTCGACCTGCCCGCGGTAGACATCAATCGTATAGCTGAGGATCTGAAAGGTATAGAAGCTGATACCGATCGGCAGGACAACACCGGGAAGCGGCAGGCCGAGTCCACTGACCGCATTAACAGAGCCGATGAAAAAATCAGCATATTTGACATAACCGAGCAGTCCGAGCGAGGCGGCAAGCGCCAGGATCAGCCAGAGTCGGGCCCGTCGGGTGCCGCGATCATGCGCGATGGCCAGTCCGGCCGCGTAGTGGACGAGAATTGACAAGACCATGAACAGGACAAAACGTGGTTCACCCCAGGCATAGAACAGCAGCGAAGCGGTCAGAAGAACCGGGTTCTTTAATTTGGCCGGAACCGCGAAATAGACCAGTAAGACGGCCGGAAGAAAATAATAGAGAAAGGTCAGGCTCGAAAACAGCATTGCACTCCGTTTGGCCGCGACGGCCGCATCATTGAGGGGTTTGTCTGGTCTTAGACGGCACCGCTCGCTTTCATGTTCCACGTTGTTTCAGATCCCGGGCTTGCGGCTTGCCTCGTGATCAGCCATAATGGATTCGGTTTGGCAGGTCCTTCGTTCAGAACACCTGCCCGGGAGGCATCATGGACTATCTGCTCTTAATTGTGGCCATCGTCATCTTCTTTATCCAGACGATCAGTTTCAAGGAATTCAATCGATCGTATATGAAGAACCTGGCCAGCTATTTTTTGTTCAACGCCGGCTATTTCAGCCTGGTCGTGCTCCTGCTGCTCGCCTTCAACCGGCAGTTTGAAGCCCTCAGTCCGATGACCTGGCTGCTCGGGCTTTTGTTCGGTTCTCTGTTTATCATCACCATGCTCGTTTACATGAAAGCAATGGAAAATGGTCCGCTCGCCTATTCGTCGCTCCTGTTTTCCTTCGGCATTGTTGTTCCCGTTATTGTCGGTATCTTCTTCTGGCAGGAACCGGCCCGGCTGATCCAGATCGCCGGACTGGTCCTGCTGCTGCTCACTCTGGTGATCAGCAACCGGCAGAAATCATCGGCTCAGAGTCCTGTCAGTCTGCGCTGGCTTCTTTTCGCCGCCCTTTCCATGCTCGGCAACGGTCTGTTGATGACGGTTTCCAAGGCCCACCAGATGATCATGCCCGGCCGGGAAGTGGAAGAGTTTCTCATTCTGGCCTTCGGATCGGCGGCGCTGTTCTCCCTGATGCTGTTCATCTACCGCCACAAGGGCAAAAAGGATCCGGTCCCCCATATGCGCAGCCACAGGCTGGTGCTGATCATGCTGGCAGCCGGACTGACGACAGCCTTCGGCAACCAGATCGCGCTCTCGCTGTCCGGACGGCTGCCGGCGATCATCCAGTTCCCCACCATGAATGGCGGCACGGTCATCCTGGCGACCCTGTTCGCGGTGATCGTCTATCGCGAACGGATGACCCGGTCGAGCGCGGCCGGTCTGGTGCTCGGTCTGGCCGCGCTGGTCATGCTCAGCCTGCGCTGAACCGGCAGACCGTCTCATTTTGTCGCGCTGAAGCGGCTTTTATTTCAGGATATTATTTTGTCTGTCAAAATGATTGACAGGACAGCCGTCCTCCCTTTATGATACGAAAGCGTGTTTTTCGGCTGATCATCAGCCGCATCAGCACCTGACAGGCAGACTGAGGTCTGACCAAGTATGAATGGGGGACGTGCATATGTGGTTTATCTTTGCGATTCTGACGACGCTATCCTGGGCTTTCGCTGATCTGTTTTATAAAAAAGGCGCTGACCCTCAGGAAAAATCAAGCCATATCCGGACGGTCATCATGGTCGGACTGGTCATGGGCGCGCACGCGATCATCTACTGGATTGTCCGTGGTGTTTCATTTTCCATCATGGACGTGGTGCTTTACCTGCCGGTCTCTTTTCTTTATATTCTCTCGATGGCGATCGGCTATTTCGGCCTGCGCTACATCGCGCTGTCACTGTCATCACCGGTCCAGAACAGTTCCGGTGCCATCACCGCGATCCTGATCTTCATCTTTTTCTCGCACAGCCTGCGGCCGATCGAAGTCAGCGCGATCGTCATCATCACCGCCGGCATCATCATGCTCGCGGTCATCGAACGGCGGGCCGACCTGAAATTGAAAGCCCTCACACCGGCCGACAAAAAATATGTCAGCAGCTTCACGGCGCTGATCTTTCCGGTGCTTTACTGCATCATCGACGGTCTCGGCACCTTTACCGACGCGATCTATCTTGACGAGATGTCCCTGATCGGTGAAGACCAGGCGCTGCTCGCGTATGAGTTCACATTCCTGGCCGTCGCGGTCATCGCGCTGATCTGGCTGAAGGTCAAAGGTGAGAAATTTGTCATCTGGCACGAAAAAGACCGCGGTGTCGCGGCCCTGTTTGAAACGGCCGGCCAGTTCTTCTACGTCTACGCGATGGCCCGCAACGCGATCATCGTCGCGCCGCTGATCGCGTCCTACAGTGTCTTTTCCGTCCTGTTGTCACGGATCTTCCTCAAAGAGAAACTGAACCGGGCTCAATACGCTGTGATCAGCGCGGTTCTGTTCGGTATTCTGCTGCTGGCCATCTCAGAGGTTGTCTGAGCCGCTGTCTGATCAACAGATCAAACCGTTCAATCGGCCGCTTCAGTCCCGACTGAGGCGGCTTTTTTTCGCGCGAGGCGCAGCAGGCGCAGTTGTTCAGGCTTTGAGACATAGCAGCGGCGGGTCAGGCAGTCGCCGCCGGCGGCGGCGACCGCGTCAAGAATCGCCCGGTAGAGCATCACCGCCGCGGCCAGCGGCAGGCGGGCCGGCGGATCAAACAAGGCCAGCTGACTGAGGAACCGGTCATAGCGGGGTTCCGCTTCCCGGCGCAGATGCTGCCACAGCAGGGTGAATTCCGCGGTCACCTTGCCCGCCGCCAGCATTTTATCGATCACATGGTATCGCTGCATCAGATCGAGCGGCAGATAGATCCGGCCGCGATCCCTTAGGTCTTCACCGACATCGCGCAGAATATTGGTGATCTGCATCGCGATGCCCAGTTGTGAAGCGGCATCGTTCAGGGCCGGCGTCACCTGGCGCGAAAGAATCGGCAGGAGCATGCGGCCGACAGAGCCGGCCACAAGATCGCAGTACCGTTCCAATGCGTCCAGTGTCGCGAATGGCTCGAACCGCAGATCGGTGCGCTGGCCGTCCAGCTGGTCAAAGAAAGGCTGCGGCGGGATGGACCACCGGGTCATCGTTTCCGCCAGAGCCCGCCAGAGCGGCTCGTCCGGACTCTGTCCCTCGAGGGTCGTCCGCAGCTGCGATTCCACCCGGCACAGGTTCGCCTCGGCTGCCGCCGCGTCCGCCGCCTGATCGACGGCATCATCTGCCGCGCGGCAGAACGCGTACACCGCGTAGACGGCCTGGGCCTGAAGTTCGGGCAGTGTTGAGAACGCGGCATAGAAGCTCTTTGAATGCTGCCGGATCACCTGCTCACAGTACTGGTAATCGCCGCGGTCAGCCATCGAAGGCATCCTCCGGATTGTCACGGCGCAGTTCCTCTGCACAGATCTTGCCGCTCTGCAGGACAATCGGCACGCCGGCGCCGGGATGGGTGCTCGATCCGGTAAAATACAGGCCTTCACAGTGGGAGGCTTTCGCCTGTGGCCGCCAGTGGTTGCTTTGGCGCAGGGTTGGCTGCAGACCGAAGGTCGCGCCATTATAGGCGCTGAATTTTGCTTCAAAATCCTTCGGTGTCATGATCGACTCGCTGACAATCTGCTCGCGGATCTTCTCACAGCCGGGCAGCCGTTCGATTTTTCTGAGCGCGCCTTCACGATAATGGGCGATGGCCGCTTCATCATAGGGATAGCGGGCCGTGGACAGTTCGGAGACGGGGATCAGCACATAGAAAGCGTCTTTGCCTTCCGGGGCCAGGTCGGGATCGCTGCGTGACGGGATGCTCAGGTAGACCGACGCGTCGTCCATCAGGCGGCCGTCAAAAATCCGGGTCAGATTATCATCCAGATCCGCCGAGACGATGAAGGTATGCGTCTCCACTGCCGGATACTGCCGGTCCATGCCCCAGTAGAAAATCAGGCAGGAGCATGAGTAGTCCATCCGGTTGATTTTATCATCCGTGTAGCGCCCTTTGGCGGCCGGATCCCGGATCAGCTGGGTCATCGTGTAGGGGAAGTCGGCGTTGGAGACAACATAGTCCGCCGGGATGAACTCGCCGCCGACCTGTACTCCGGCCGCACGGCCGTTTTCAATGACAATCTGTTCAACCTCGGCCTGAAGGTGCAGCCGGCCGCCCTGCTCCGTGATCAGCCGGGTCATCGCCTGGGCCATGCTGTACATGCC
>RZZF01000385.1 GCA_009929975.1 Clostridia bacterium | reverse complement strand
TGTCACCATCGGAATGATCATGATTCCCATCACGAGACCCGGACTGAGGGCGTTCTTCGCGCCCAGACCCGGTATAATGACCGTCAACAGCGGTGTCACAAAAGAATAGGCAAAAAAACCATAGACGATCGTCGGAACTCCGGCCAGTACTTCCAAGACTGGTTTGAGAATTTTCCTGACCAGCGGAGAGGCGAACTCACTGAGATACATCGCGGTCATCAGGCCTACCGGTGCCGCGACGGCCATCGCGATCAGGGAGGTGACCAGAGTCCCGGTGATGATCGGAATAAAGCCGAAAGACGGCTCCGCGCGCAGCGGCGCCAGATTCGTTCCGAACACTTCACGCAGCGGGACCTGGCGGAAGAACAGAAACGCGTCACCGATCAGTGTCGCGACGATACCGACCGTCGTGATCACAGAGACCAGCGCGGCCAGAAAGAATAGCCCATAGATCAGCTGTTCCCTCCGGTTTCTTTTCAACTGAACCGGCACCGGACCACCCGGTTTCTTCAGACTCTGTTTCCTCTCTCGCATCGTTCTATCCTTCCATGCTTAGCCAGACACAGCAGAGAAAGAAACCGTGACGGTCTCTTTCCTGCCGTTCTACTTTAATGTCTGTGTTTCTGTCCGACTGATCTCAGCCCAGCTGATTCAGTTCTGCCAGGTAGGCCTGATACTGCTCGGCCGGCAGCGGAGCAAACCCGTTCTCGCCTGCCAGATTCGGCGCACCCTGCTCAACCACATATTTCGCGTAATCAAGAACCTGGGGCTTGTCTTTCGCATGCTTGAGATTCACATAAGTGAAGACGGGACGGGTAAACCCGGCATAGGGAGCCTCTTCGCCGATGGTCTCGAGCGTCGGTTCAACCGGTCCGCTGATTTTGACGACAAAGCCCATGTCCTGAATCCGTCTGATCCCGGCCCGCAGCTGTTGGGGATCCCGCACCGGTCCGGCCGGGCAAAACAGGCCGATGGTCTCGCCGCGCCTGATCCAGGGAGGAAGAACCGGCTGTTCAGACATGGTTGTGCCTCTCTCGGCAAACCAGGACAGGGGCGTTTCGTCCCTGGGCGAAGTTCGTTGTCATGGTCTGCCGGGACCCTTGTCTGGATCTATGCAAGGGTATCCTCCTCCCTGCCCTTGCAATTGAGCCGGTAAATCAGCTGCAGACCGGTCAGGGTCAGTTGCTGATCGATTTCGTCAATGGTCTTGGTGTAGGGCTTGATCAGGCCGGCCATGCCGCCGGTGGCAATGGTCCTGGCCTGTTCCTGGTTTGGGGTCAGTTGTCGGCTCAAGACCTCGACCATCCGGTCGACCAGACCGCCAAAGCCGTACAAGGCGCCTGAATGAATCGCCTTCACCGTGGTGGTACCGATGGGATGATCCGGGGTGACATCGATGTCCAGACGCGGCAGCTTGGCGGTCCGGCTGGCCAGGGCATCAAGGGAAATACCGATACCGGGGTGGATGGTTCCGCCCACATAGGCCGGCTCACCGTTGACGCAGTCAAAGGTGATGGCCGTGCCGAAATCGATCACAATCAGAG
>RZZF01000084.1 GCA_009929975.1 Clostridia bacterium | reverse complement strand
CTGGTAGCGGGTCTCGACCACCGGCTGCTGGACCAGGCCGCGGATGGTGGCCTGCCCTGTCGCGACAGCCGTCAGCCCCTGCAGGGGGCCGTCTGAGCGGATCACCGCGCTGATTGAGTCATCCGGTGATTCCAGATCCTGAGCCATCATCAGAAGACCACTCATCAGCCGGCCCAGTGCGGTCGCCGCTGAGGGAGACAGCTGATGGATCCGGGTGGCCTCCTGGCAGGTCTGTGTCGTCCGGCAGGCAAAGGCCCGGATCGAGTGGTCCAGCGCGGTCGCGCGGACAATATAGTCTCCACCCGGATCCTGGTCCGCGGTGATCAGTGAACGGGTCTGTTTTTCCGGCTGCTGTTCCGGTTTTGTCATAGTATGTTCCTCTCAATGGACCGTTTGCGATCCGTCATATGGCTTCCCGCCGGATCATATAGACATGGCGGCTGTCTTTTTCCCGCGCCGGCTGCAGAGTCAGCGGACTGAAACAGCCCAGCAGGCGCAGCGGCAGCGGCTCAATCAGTGATTCAAAAAACATCTGGTCATAGAACCGCTCCCTGACCAGCAGATCATGCCGCTGGTACAAACCGTCAGGCTGCCGGCTGAACAGAATCATTTCCGATCGGCTGGTCAGGCGTCCGGCCTGCCAGCTATTCTGCCACAGGAGGGTCTGTTCGTCCATATCCTGATAAAAGACCTGATGGCCCAGCTCGGTTTCCAGATGATACCGGGTCGCGGCATCAAAAACCAGCAGCCCGCCCGGATTCAGGTAATTCGCGCATAGCGCGAAAAGCTGCCTGACCTGTTCACGCTGTGTCAGATGATTTACGGTATCCAGTAGACAGACGATGAGATCGACCGTGCCATACAGCTCAAACCGGCTGATATCCTGGAGCAGGAATAACGGTGGGGCCCAGTCAGCGCCGGTTTCAGCGGCCATCATGGCCTGCCAACAATTTCCCGCCTGTTCCAGCATGGCCGGAGACTGGTCAATCCCGATGCAGTCATAGCCCTGCCGGGTCATCGCCAGACAAAACCGCCCGGTTCCGCAGCCGAGATCAAGCAGCAGCGGCCGGCCATCACGGCCGTCACCGGTTGTCCGTCGGGAAAAACGCCGATCAAGCCGGATCAGATAATCAGACCAGGCTGATACATCATGATCGCTTTGCAGCCGGTCATAGACCTGGGCCAGTGCTTCGTAGGCCTGACTATTCTCCGCCATGGCTGAAATAGTCCAGGGCAGCCTGCAGCTGCACATCCTCATCTTCCGGAATCCGGTTGACCGGCAGGCCGATCAGTTCATCCGGCAGCGCCAGCTCGAGATCCGGTGTAAGCCCAACGCCTTCAATACTTTCGCCGCCGGGCAGATAATAGAGAAAATTCGTGATATTAATCGCCGAACCATCGGGCAGCGGCTGAGTGATCGTGCCGGATCCTTTGCCCAGGGTCTGCTCCCCGATCAGATAAGCCTTGTCATAATCACGCAGGCAGCCGGAAAACAGTTCAGACGCACTGGCTGTCCATTGATTGACCAGAATCGCGTACCGCATGTCAGCCGGTACACCGACCGCGGCATCGGACATCCAGACTTCATCATAAGCCTGTCCGTCCGTTCGGCCCTTCAGCGAGGCGATCTCGGTTTCCGGCAGCAGATAGTCCAGCATCTCAATGACTTCAGATGCCAGTCCGCCTGAATTGTGACGAAGATCGACCACGATTTCCAAAACACCATTTTGCTGCAGATTCTGTACCGCCTCTATGAAATGACGTCCGCTGTCAACCGAGAAATCACGGATATGAACATAGCCGGTCAGTGGTGTCAGCATGCGCGATGTGACATTTTCCGTCGTGATCAGGCGGCGTTCGACGGTCACATCGATATAATCACCCAAAGACGGGCGATACAGGCGCAGGTCGACCGTTGTTCCCTCAACACCGCGGACAAGCGCCGCGACCGCGTTGATATCACCATAATCGCTGACATCGGTTCCATTGACCTCATAGAACAGATCACCGATCATCAGCCCTGCTGCTTCAGCCGGGCTGTTTTCCACAATATCTGTGATCGCTACGATCCCGTCGGGATCCAGGGCGACATAGGCTCCGATTCCACTATAGCGGCCGGTCATCGATTCATTGATCTGGCGGGCCTGATCTGCTGTCAGATACATGGTGTACGGGCTGTCCATCTCATTGACCATGCCGCGAGTCATCGCTTCAATCAGTTCCGCGTCGCTCAGATCGTCATAGTAATCATCTTGAAGATGAGAAAAGACACTCTGCAGCTTGCTGAGCGCGTCGCGGGTCGCTGGATCATCCTCAAAACGAAGTGCCAGAGAACCATCACCGCCGGTCGCGACGGGTGGTTGAGCGGGAGACATCACCAGCATCAGCACCAGGGCGCCGCCGGCAGTCAGGGAAAAAGTGACCAGCGCGGTTACCAGCACGGTCACGAGATATTTCCAGAAATTGGAGCGCGGCGGTCCGACAGGAGCCGGCTGCTGCGTCTGATGTTGATAACTGGTCTGGTTGTCCAAAATCTTGTCCTGCTTTCCTTGAGAAAATTGAGATGATGAGAGGCTCCGGGATCATGTCATTCCGCTAACGAAGATATGAGAGCGGGTTGGTGTGGTTTCCGTTGATCCAGACCTCGAAATGCAGATGAGCACCGGTTGAGGTTCCGGTACTGCCACAGCCGCCGATGCGGTCCCCGGCCCTTACCTGCTGCATGGTTGTCACATTCGTTGATTTGAGATGGGCGTACAATGTCGCCAGTCCATCGCCGTGATCGATCACGATATAATTACCGTAGCCGCTGCCGCCCCAGTTTCTTCCTTCTACCGGATTGTTGACCAGGATGACTGTACCCGGCCGGGCCGCGACAATCGGATCGCCGAAGGATCCGGAAATATCAATCCCGGTATGCATGCGCCGGTAGCCATAGACGGGATGTATGCGGTAGCCATATCCGGATGTGATCCGGTTGTTGCCCGGTGCCGGCCAGGTCCAGCCGGATGATGAGGGGGCCTGAGCCGAAGGCGCCTGGACACTGGCGGACGGTTCTTTTGTTGTCGCCTGGGCAGCCGCTTCTTCAGCCTTGCGCCGTGACTCTTCAGCCGCGGCACGCCGCGCTTCTTCTTCCGCCGCTTTTCGCGCGGCCTCTTCTTCTGCTTTTCGACGCGATTCTTCAGCCGCCTTGCGCCGCGCTTCTTCCGCTGCACGGGTCGCTTCCGCGGCTCGCTCCGCCTCCAGCTGAGCCTGCAGCTGGACAACCATCGCACCGACGCTGGCTGATTCGTTCGCCAGTTCTTCTTCTGCCTGTTCATGGGCTGACAGCTGGCGGGACAGTTGGTTCATATCAAGTTCGGTCGCGGCCGCGTCAGATTTCAACCGCTCGATATCCACCTGCAGCTGAGTGACAACCGTCTCCATTTCAGCGGTTGTTTCTTCAGCCACGATTTTCTTCAGCTGCGCGTTATCCTGGGCAGCTTCCAGATCTTCAATCATCTGCTGATCGGTATCAGCCACGATCGTCATGAATTGCAAAGTCGTAAAAAAGCCCCTCAGGCTGCCGGACTGCAGAAATAACTCAAACAGGGAGCGGTTACGGTGATCAAACATGGTGCGCATCCGGTCCACATATTGCTCCTGTTTACTGATCAGATCTTCCTGCGCGTCGGCATAAGCACGATAGGCCTGCTCCATCTGGGCGATCGCGGCCTCAAGCTGCGCGGTCTTATCACGATATAACTGTTTTTGTTCTTCACTTCGCTGATTCAACCAGGACAGCTGGCCGGACAACTCACCCAGTTCCGACTCCAGCTGGCGACGCTCAGCGCCCACTTCCGCCATCTGTGCCTCAAGCGCCGCCTGGGCCTGTCTGGCTTCACTCAGGGCCTGCTCGGTACTGGTCTCGGCTTTGACTTCCTGTGGAAGGCCAACCATCACACCTGACAGCATGACAGCGGCCAGAAGCAGACTGATCGCCTGACGGCAAGTCCGGCGGTGAATTCGTTTCGGTTTGAATAAAGAAGTCATTGTATTTACCTCGACAGCCATACCATCACACCTTAACATGGCGACGGACGGAAACCGCGCTGCCCACAGCGCCAACTCCGACACCCAGTACCAGGTTGATCATCAATACCAGCCGTTTTATCTGATCCGTCCTGACCAGTGTGAGAAAATCATCCGGTGTGGCACCTGCCAATAATATCTCATAGATCTTGTCATATGTCACCCCGACGATCAGCCAGGCTGCCAGCGCGCCGAGCATACCGACGATCGCTCCTTCCAATATATACGGAACACGTATGTATAAATTGGTGGCACCGACATATTTCATGATATTAATTTCTTCAGCCCGGGAAAATACAGCGACACGGACCATGTTCGAAATGATGAAGAAAGCGATGACACCCAGGACGAGCAGGGCTGCCAGCGTGACATAATTCACCCAGACAATCGCTTTGCTGAGAAACCGCATGACGGTGAGTTCGAGCTGGACCCGGCGCACACCCGGAATACCACTGATCTGGGCTTGAAACGCTTCACCATAATCCGGATCTACCAGCCGGATGGAATAGGTGTAGGGAATATTCTCGACTGGAAAATCTTCAAAAAGATCTTCATTCTCCATGCTGGACTTGAACATGTTGAAGTTTTCCTGCGGTGAATAGCGCTGAAAGTCCAGAACATTGCTGTCGGCCTTGAGTGCTGACTCGACTTCGATTAATACGGTCGGATAGACCCCCAGTTCCATGGTGATCTCAATCGGCGGCTGCTGGCCGGCCTTTTCCATGATATGGCGCGCGTTGACCGAAAATACAGTAAAAGCGCCCATCAAAACCAGCATCAGGGTGATTGTGGTCATTGAAGCCAGCGTCACCAGAGGATGGCGGATCAGGCTGCGCAGACCTTCAGTAAGAGGATAACGGATTTTTGACCAGATCACGGTGCCGCCTCCTCCCCGCTGCCGCTGTCAGATTCATCTGTGCCTTCCTGTGCGGCCACAACCTTCGTCCGCTTTGTCATGTAGCCGCTGCTGCGGTCATCCCGAACGAGATTGCCGTCCTGGATCTCGAGGACACGGCGTTTCATACGGTCAACCAGATCACGGTCATGTGTGCAGACAATGACAGTGGTGCCGCTTTGATTGATCTGCTCAAGCAGCGCCATCAACGCTTCACTTGAAGCGGGGTCGAGATTACCGGTCGGTTCATCAGCGAGGATCAGCAGCGGATTATTGACCATCGCCCTGGCAACGGCAACACGCTGCTGCTCACCGCCGGACAGCTGGCGCGGCAAAGCCCGCGCCTTATCACGCAGACCGACGATACTGAGAACAATCGGCACGCGGCGGCGAATCGAACGGCGTGAAGCACCGATGATCTCCATCGCGAAGGCGACATTCTCAAAAACGGTTTTGCTGTCGATCAGACGAAAATCCTGAAATACCATGCCGATATTACGGCGCAGATACGGAACCAGACGCCGGCGCAGCGCGCTGACATCGATCTGATCGATCCGGACATTTCCGGATGAGGGCTGTTCTTCGCATGTCAGGAGCTTGATCAGCGTCGATTTCCCGGCGCCGCTTTTTCCTATGATAAAGACAAATTCACCATCTTCGATCGTGAAGCTGACATTTCTAAGCGCATGTGTACCTGTGACATATCGTTTTGATACACGGTCGAATTCAATCAAAGATTGACCTCCTCAGGGCCTGCGGTGGCAGAGAGGTCCGCCAGCACCGGCTGATATCAGCTGTGCCACCATTTTCCGCCTGTTGTTTTCAGGCTGCCCTTTTCCTGTTTTTCCAAATACTTGCGGACCATCGATGCCAGTTTGAACAAGACCGCATCATCAAAATTGCGCAGGTCAAGGCCAGTGATTTTCTGCACCTTGTCCAGACGATAAACGAGGGTGTTGCGATGAACAAACAGCTGGCGTGAAGTCTCACTGCCGTTCAGGTTATTCTCAAAGAATTTATAAATCGTCAGAAGCGTCTCACTGTCAAGTGCTTCATAGGCACCGGTCGGGAAGACTTCATCGAGGAACATATGGCATAAAGTCGGCGGCAGCTGATAAATCAGACGGCCGAGTCCGAGTTTATCATAGCGCATCACATAGGTCTCATTCTGGAAAATACTGCCGACCGTGAGCGCCAGTGATGCTTCTCTATAAGACTTCGCGGTGTCCTTCAACGTCTCAGCGGGCATTCCGATACCGATATGGATGGTCGCCATCGATTCAGAGTTGAGATTGTCCAGCATCTGCCTGGCAATCTCATCGACCAGCTCCGGCTCATCACGCGGATATTCCATCAGGACGACAATCGTCTCCTCGTCCATCGCCAGTATGTGCGAATTCTTCTCATCGGGAAACATGCTGTTGAGAATTTCCAGACAATCAATTTCCTCAGCCTGTTCAAACCGGATCAGAAAAGCGAGTCGCGGTAATGAATACGGGATCTTATATTCACGCGCCTTGAGCGGGATGTCACCCGGGAGTTCGTTTTCCAGAAGAACATTTTTCAGGAAGGCTTCTTTTTCCGCGTCTGAATTACGTTCTTCGAGAACCGCAAGAATCCAGTTGCTGAGCAGTTCGATGTAAACACGGGCCACGGTATCAGCGCCGTCAACGAAAATGATATAACTGGTCCTTTCACTGATGGGCAGTTTGACATAAGTCCGCCCATAAGTGATGGCGATGCTCTCATCAGAAAGAAGAACAGCCCGGGCGGATGAGTCCTCCGTCCCTTCCAGCTTCTCATCAGTACAGGCGATGATCATGCCGTCGGCATCCAGGACACCCGCGACTTTGTCCATAAACTGGCCGGCTTCCCGGATACACTTTTTCAGTTCTTCCATAATTTTGACACCTTCCTTACACAGGCCAGGTCTGGCAGCCTATTTTATCTTATCTTATATTGTCCCGACCGATGTTTCAAGCAGATAACAGTCTGTTAACACCCGGTTCATCAACCGATGCAAAAAAAGAAGCCCCTGAACGGGGCTTCTCTGGTTCACGTGATCATTTTCACACTGATCAGCTGAGGATGACTTTTTCCGTCTCCCGGTCAAAGAGGTGGACACGGTTTCCGTCAACAGCCAACTGCGTCACATCGCCGACTTTCGAGGTGCTGATGGTCGGATCAACGCGGGCAATGATGCTTAAGGTGCCGGCTACGGTGACATAAAGGTAGGTCTCAGCACCAAGCATTTCAACAACTTCAACATTGGCCGGGAAAGCGGTTGCCGGATTCTGCGAGACGAAACGGGCATCATCGGTGATCGCTTCGGGGCGGATTCCGATAATAACATCTTTTCCATCATAGCTTGTGACTTCATCAACGCTGTACTTCTCAGGAAGTGCCAGCTTAATGCCGGAGAAATCCAGATGGGTCTTGCCGTTTTCGACCGTAATCTTGCCATTGAGGAAGTTCATCGGCGGCATGCCGATAAATCCGGCAACGAATGTATTATTCGGATGCATGTACAGGTTCGTCGGGTCATCGACCTGCTGGATGAAACCATCCTTCATGACGACG
>RZZF01000083.1 GCA_009929975.1 Clostridia bacterium | reverse complement strand
CAGTGGTCAGGGCGTGCTGAAAACACCAACAGGCTGCCGGGAGGTGTCCGCCGGTGACTTTTTATTTTTTCCGGCGAATGAATCAGTCGAATATTATGACGGAGAGTCGCGTTCAAATATCGTAGAAAGCCAACCAAGGGACCATGAACCGGTTGAATGAAGTATAATTTTATTGAAAGCGGGGTGAGCGGCCATGTCAGAATTGCGTATCGGTCTGCAGATGATCAGTGTCAAGGATGTCACACCAAAAGATATCATCGGTGTGATGGAGGAAGTCGCGCGGCTAGGGTATGAAGGGGTCGAGTTCGCGCGTGGATTTTTCGGCAGGACAGCGGACGAAATCAAAACGGCCTGTGACCGGCTCAATCTATTGCCGGTCAGCAATCATGTGTTCATTGAATTGATGCGTGAGGATATCAACGCCGTGATTCGCGACTGTAAGTTATTGAACATGCCCTATATCGCGTTTCCCGGGCCGGGTATGATCACCTTTCATGCTCCGGAAGAAGACATTACCCGGTTGATCGGTGAGATTCACCGGATGGCCGAACGCTTCAAGGCCGACGGGATCCAATGCATCCTGCACAGTCCGATGGAACTCTATGAAAAAGATCAGCAGGGCCGCGTATTGTTCGACCGCATCCTTGAGGAAATTCCGGCGGAGCTGCTGCAGGCACAGATTGATACGGCCTGGGCACTGGTCGGAGGCATGGATCCCGCGGACATGATCCGCCGCTATGCCGGCCGGACGGACATTGTCCACATCAAAGATTTCAAACCGCCGATTCCCACCCAGGAGGTTATGGCCGCACGGCGTGATGCTGCCTATCTTCAGGACGCGGAGGTCGGCGACGGGGTTCAGGATGTTCCTCGTATTTTACGGGCCTGCAAGGAATCAGGTGTCAAATGGGTCATCGTTGAGCATATGGAAAAGGATGTCTATGAGGATTCGATCCGCAGTGTCGGTATCAGCCTGAATCATATCCGCGATGTCCTGAAAAGTATTGACTGACAGGGGGAATTTTGATGAAAACCTATCGGGCAGCTCTGATCGGCAGCGGCATGATCCTGAACGGGGCGCATATTCCGGCGATCCAGGCGCTTGGCGGACGGATTGAGATCGTTGCGGTTTGTGACCAGCGGGAAGACGCCGCGGCTTTCACAGCGCAGAAACTGGGAGTGCCCTGGTACACAGACTGCCAGACAATGCTTGATGCATGCAGCGCGGACCTTCTCGTCAACTGCACGAGCAACGCGTATCACAAGCCATACACGCTGATGGGGCTTAAAGCCGGGCTTGATGTGATCACAGAAAAGCCGGCCGTCCTCAGCTATGCTGATGCCCGGGATATTTTAGCAGCCGCGGAAACGAGTGGGCGGAAATTTTTCCCGACTCAGACCGGACGTTTCACCCATCATAATCTGACCGCCAAAAAATGGATCGACCAGGGTCTCCTCGGTCAGCTCTATTTTGCCGATATCAGCATCATCCGCCGTCGAGGCGTCCCTCAGTGGGGCCAGTTTCATATCAAGGCGCATAACCTGGCGGGCGCGTTTGCTGATATGGCGGTTCATAACATTGACGCCCTGCTCAGTTTCTGCGGTAATCCGCTGCTCAAGAGTGCCCGGGCCTCCATGTACACGAAAGCTGTCAAAAACGGCGAGACCGTCCTGATTTCCAACAAAGAAAGCGGCGCGTTTGACGGAACCTTCATTCCACGCGAATTTAGTATCGACGAGATGGATGTTGAAGAGTTTGCCGTCGGAACTCTCCATTTTGACAATGGAATGACCGTGAGCTTTCGTGTCGCGTGGGCGATCGATCTGCCGGAAGAAAGTTCATTCCGGCTGGTCGGGGATCGAGGCGGGCTGGTCATGCCTGAGATGCGGCTTTACAAGACGATCGGTCAAAGCCAGAGTGAGATCTGTCCCAAAGTATTTGATGATACCAGCAACGCGGTACCGGGATGGGGTCACTGGGTCTGTTATGAACACATTCTGGATGATCTTGACGGAATCAAGCCGTACCCGGTCACTTCGCAGCAGATGTTGAACACCGCGGCGATACTTGAAGCGGTCTACCGATCCGCTGAGCTGGACCGTGAGGTCACGGCATCTGAGATTGTCAGAGACGCATAAGATCTGGTTCAATAGCATTTAACCGGGGAGATTCCAATTGAGTACAGCAGAGCAGTCGATTATCGAAACGATCAGACAAAGCTATCAAAATGATGTCCGTCCGCCAACGCATGCCATCGGTGAGACAATAGAAACCATGGTTGCGATGCGGGACGGGATCAGACTGAGAACCATGATCTGCCGGCCCGCAGGAGACGGCCCGTGGCCCGTTTTGTTTGTCAGAACGCCGTATCCTATGGCCGATCTGTTCAGGGCACATGGCGAAGCGTATGCCCAAAGGGGATTTGCCTATGTCGTTCAATTTTGCCGCGGTACCGTCGGATCAGAAGGCATCTGGAAACCCAATGTGAATGAACCTGACGATGGCATCGACAGTGTGAATTGGCTGGCCGGGCAATCCTGGTGCCGGTCCATCGGCATGCATGGCGTTTCCTATATGGCATTAACCGGCTGGATTATTGCTGATCAGCTGCCGGATAAAGTCAAGACCTTGTATTTGTGCCATTACGGGGTTGACCGGTACCGTTCGGCCTATAAAGACGGCTTGTTTCGTCATGACATTCTGACAGGGTGGGCGATGGGCAATGCCGGCCGGCCGGTGACGGATGATGAACATTTCGCAGCTGATTATCTGAAGGCCTGCCGCCACCGTCCTCATATCACGGTGGATGAAAACTTATGGGGGGTCAAGCTCGATTGGTACAGAGACTGGATTACACAGACGGATGAGGACAGCCCTTACTGGCAGACGGGTTTCTGGGGAAAATTGAAGCAGATTCCGGAGAAAATCAAGGTCCCCGTCTGCATCGTGGCCGGTTGGTTCGACCATCATCTGGAAGGGACGGTTCTCGGTTATGAAAAACTGAATCCGCAAACAAAAAAGATGAGCCGGCTGATCATCGGTGCCTGGGATCATGACTTCAAACCGGCGATTCCGGGACATCAAAACAAACACGCGGCGTTGAATATCAACGCGGACATGTTTCACTGGTTTGATACGATTTTACAGGACGATCGATTGCCTGATCCGGAGATCAGAACTTACGTGATCGGCGAGGATCGCTGGCAGTCCTGGGATCACTGGCCGATCAGGCGACAGGCTGAGAAGACGTTGTATCTGACGGCGTGTCGCCATGACAACCCGGCCGCGTATCGCCTGTCCAGTGAAAAACCGGACCAAACCGGGGCGATTGAGTATCAGTATGATCCGGACAATCCGGTGTACACCAACGGTGGGGAAACCGTCTTTGTGTCGAAAGCCATCAGAGGCAGCTGCTTGCAGAACCCGCCCGGCGACCGGGAGGACGTGATCAGTTTCATTTCAGATGTCATGACAGAAGACACACTGGTGACAGGCCGAATCAATATCAGGCTCTTTGTCAGCTCCGACTGTGCAGACACCTGTTTCACAGCAAAAATCATCGACCTCATGCCGGATGGGAAAGCCTATAACATCCGGTCCGGACTGACCACTCTGGCGTATAGAAATGGTTCGAGAAAAAGAAGATCCTATCAACCCGGCCGTATTGAAGAACTCAATATCACACTGCTGCCCGTCACATGGTCCATCCGTGCCGGTTCCCGGATCCGCGTGGATATCGCTTCATCCAATTTTCCTGAATACGCCATCCATTCCAATCAGCAGGGAATATGGTCAATTCAAGAAACAACAAAAATAGCCAACCAGTCAGTGCATATCGGCGGTCCTTATGCCGCGGCGATTCAGCTGGGCCTGAAATGAGCTCAAGGAGAGACAGATGATCAAGATTGGTATTGTCGGAATCAGAGGACTTTCAACCGTGATGGGGTTTCAGGCTCTGGACAATGTCGAGGTTGCCGCGCTTTGTGACCTGGATGAAGACCTCCTCAGGAAAATGCAGGACGAGTATCATATCGAAAAAGGGTATCGTGTGTACGAGGATCTGCTGGAATCCGATATCGACGCGGTGGTGATCGCGACCCCCATGCAGCTGCATGTCCCGCAGGCCATTCTGGCGCTGCAGGCCGGAAAACATGTTCTCAGCGAAGTGACGGCCGGTGTGACGATGGACGAGTTATGGTGGCTGATCGAAACGGTTGAGCAGTCCGGCAAAACCTATATGCTGGCGGAAAATTACTGTTATATGCCGGATAATCAGCTGGTCCGCCAGCTGGTGAATCAAGGCCTGCTCGGCGATGTCTATTATGGTGAAGGCGAGTACCTGCATAATCTTCAATCCCTGGTGACCTATCAGTACGGCCTGCACCAGAGCGGCAAAACCTCCTGGCGCAAATACTGGCAGCTGGGCAAGCGGGGCGCGTATTACCCGACGCATAGCGTCGGCCCGGTCATGCAGTGGTTCGGTAATGACCGCATCGCGTCCATCGCGACATTCGGCAGCGGCCGCCATTGTGACGACAGCCTGCGGCAGGAGGACACGACGGTGACCCTGTGCCAGCTGGCAAGCGGTAAACTGGTCAGAATCCGGCTGGATGCCGTGTCGCCAAGACCACATCAGATGGCGTATTATTCGATCCAGGGGACAAAAGGCGTCGTGGAGAGCTCACGGATCGCCGGACATCCGGCTCATATCTGGCTTGAAGGAATGGATGACTCGGTTGATGAAGCGAAATGGCGGCCACTGGCTGATTTTGCCCACCATCTGCCGGAACGGTATCAACACGCGACCGAAGCACAGATCAAGGCCGGTCATGGCGGCGGTGATTTTTTCATCGTTGAGGATTTCATCCGATCCATCGTCGATCACCAAGCACCGGAAATCGACGTGTACCGGGCCTGTGAATGGACTGCTGTCGGGTTATTAAGTGAACTCTCAATCACAAACGGCAGTCGAATCATGACGATGCCGAATTTTCGCAAAAATATGCCGTATTCCGAGCAGATCATCCGGCTATAGAGGTGATGAAGGTTTGTCTGCCAATTAATAAGCCGGTTGTCTCGAGAAAAACAGCCGGCTTATGGATAGGACTCACTATGAACGTGATCGACTAACGTTCGCCAATCACTGAAAAGACCTCTTCGATATCAGGCAGCTGTGAGTTCGGGTAAACTTTAACCCATTGTACTTTGCCCTCTTCATTGATCAGAATATTGGCTCTGCGGGAGATCCCGTCTTCTTCGCTGAAAATTCCGTAATCAGCCGCGGTTTTGCCATGCGGCCAGAAATCGCTGAGCAGGCTTGTCTTGCGGATTGATAGCACTGCGGCCCAGACTTTCTTGCTGGCTGCAGGGTCGACACTCATACCGAGAGCAACCGTGTTCGATGCTTCGAAACGGTCAAAATTGGCTTCAAGGGCGCGCATCTGATCTGTGCAGACCGAAGTCCAGGCCAGGGGATGCCAGGACAGCAGGACTTTTTTGCCATGAAAATCAGACAGGCTGACCTCGCCGTCTTTATTGTTTTCGAGTGTAAAATCAGGAGCCTGTGCTCCAATCTTGATCGGTTCCATGGTTTATCCGCCTTTCTGTTGTCGGTGGGCGGCTCGTCTGTGGATTTGTTTCTACAGATCGGCTGCCAGTTTCACTTATGTATCTTTATCTCTTATCATAAGCCGCAGAAATTTTATGTGAAGTAACACGTGCGACGATATAGGCCTTGTTTCAACAATTGATGGACGATGACTGCGGCTTTTGCCCGACACCTGCCGGGAAAACTTCAACAAAGTTTACAGCCTTGGCTTCTTCCTCACTTATCTCCAGCTGCGACCAGTCAATCGTACGTTCGCTGCCGGCATAATCACTGATTCTGACTGAGCAGAGCAGGCCGTTATCACCGCGTTCATAAGCGGCGATACCCGACATGGCGATTCGGGCACGCTCGTCCTGACCCACACGGGAGACAATGTGTACCCACTCGATGATACAGGTGCGGCCATCATCGATGATCGTTTCATAGCGCATACCGACACACCTGGGAATATACAGGCTCATTCGCTCGTAGATCGCCCGTAATTCTTCGCGGTCCGCTGCCTGATGAACCGGTGTTCCTTTCCTGTCATAGCCGCCAAACTGGCAGCCTTCACCAAAGGTTTTCATAATCCGGTCAACATCGACAGCCGGCACATGGTGGAGCGCCTCGTAATATTCACGGACGGCGCCCGTCAGTAAAGATGGATCACCCATTTCCAGATGCGCGGCTTTGAAGATCGGATGACGATAGGCCTGTAAACCGGGGACATACGAAAAATGGCAGTAGATGCGTATCTCATCAAGCAGATCGGGTGTTCGCAGATCGGCAATGATGAACATGGGGACTTGCTCAATGCTGTCAACCGTCTCGAAATTGATGGCGGCCTCGAGTCCGATGCAGCCGTTGGCAATGGTCTGGATGACCGGTGTCACATAGGCGCTCTGCGCGTTGAATCGTTGCAGCCAGTCTTTGACAAAATCACGAATCTCATCCAATCCGGCAAAGCGGCCGTATGGTGTATCGATGGCCGGCGGTTCATCGCTGAACAGTTTCCGCTCGCGGAAAAATGAAAGTGCTTCGACTTCCTGACCGGCACAGACCGCTTTTATGAACAGCAGCTCAGGAGAGTTCTCATCGATCCGATGGTTTGTATTTTCGTACATTTTGACAAGATTGCACGTTTCTTGAATCTTCATCTGACACATCCCATCTTGCCGGTGATGGTCCGGCTCGTCTGACATAGTATGCTTTAACAGTAGATTCAATATGTTCCTCATGTCAAGGCAGCATATAATTTCTCAATATACCTTGACAGACGTAGTAACACATAATAAAATGTAACTCGTAAAGGGAAATACATGAAAAGAGGTGGTACTGTGTCGATCACATCGGATCTGTTGAGAGGCCATACCGATACGATCATTCTGAGACGACTCTTGAGTAAAGACAGTTACGGTTATGAAATCAATAAGTATATCAGTGAGAAAACCGCAGGTGCATATGAATTGAAAGAAGCAACGCTCTACTCAGCGTTCAGACGACTGGAAGAAGGTGGATTGATCTCATCCTACTGGGGCGACGAGACAACAGGCGCGAGACGCCGCTACTATTCAATCACCCGGCAGGGACAGTCGGTTTATCAGCAAAACAAATTGGACTGGGAAGAAGCCAAACAGCTGATTGATGAACTCATCAGGGAGGACGACCAATGAAAGACCGGATCAAAACACACATTGAGAATTTGTTTGCGGACGTGCCGGAAAATCGACAGATTAATGATCTCAGGGAAGAATTGCTAGCCAACGGCCTGTCCAAGTATGATGACCTGATTGAACAGGGAATGACTCCTGAAGACGCCTATCGCAGCGTTATTTCCGGCATCGGTGACATGACCGGACTGCTCAGCCAGCTGCGTGCGCAGAAAATGATGGATCCGATTTACCATTGCGGTCGGAGTCGCGCTGCTCATTTTCAATAACATGACCAAGCCGAAGTATATTAAGGATGATGAAAGTTTTGTTGAAGCGTTTCG
>RZZF01000384.1 GCA_009929975.1 Clostridia bacterium | reverse complement strand
GATGTACAGCGGAAAAGCCGACTGGACAATCATTGCGGCCGTTCGCGATGCTGTCTCAATTCCAGTTTTCGGCAACGGAGATGTCACTTCGGGAGCGAGCGCGGAGGCGATGCTGCGGCAGACTGGAGTTGATGGTCTGATGATCGGGCGTGCCGCTCAGGGTAATCCGTGGATTTTTCAGGATATCGCAGACTGGCTGAAGGCTGTCGACCGGGGGCAGAGGCCGGACGAAGACCGCTCTTTCGCTCGAGATCACGCAGGTCCCGGGCAACGTGTCGCGATGATGCGCCGCCATTTGAGCGGACTGATCGAGCTGCACGGGGAGACTGCCGCGATTCGCCAGATACGCGGTCAGGCGGCGGCCTACATGAAGGGGATTCCGCACGGGGCGCATTTTCGTGCCCGGGCGGTCCAAACAGACACTGAAAAGGACTTCCTGGCTGTACTGGAAGAATGGCAGTTTTATTGTCAGAAATATTGTGAACATTCATAATAGAAGTTGTTGATATTGCATAGTATAATTGATTGCACGGTGTCTCGGTCGGACAGCGAACTTGCTTTCGGTCGGTACCAGTCGGTCACTTAAGGAGGAATAGACGGATATGAAAAATTATCCAGCAGACAAAATCCGCAATCTCGTTCTGATGGGGCATGGCGGTACGGGTAAGACTGCTTTTGCTGAAGCCGTTCTGTACAATGCCAAGGTCATCGATCGAATGGGAAAATCAAATGACGGTAACACGGTCATGGATTTTGACCCCGAGGAAATTCGCCGTCAGATTTCACTGAATACATCCACTGCCGCCTGCGAATGGAACAACTGCAAGCTCAACATGATTGACACACCGGGAGATTTTGATTTCCAGGGTGAGATTCTGCAGGGGCTGCGAGTGGCCGATGCCGCTCTCATTGTTGTCAGTGCGAAAGACGGTCTGGACGTTGGTACGGAAAAATCCATGCGTATGGCAGAAAAAGCCGGCATTCCCGCTTTTTTCATGATCAGCCGCCTGGATGAGAATAATGCCGACTTCACGAAGGCACTGGGCAGTCTTAAGGAAAAATACGGGAATAAAATTGTCCCGTTCATGCTGCCGATCATGGAGCAGGGGACGATGACCGGTGCTGTTGACATCATCGGGCAGACGGCCTGGTCTTTTGACGCGAAAACCGGTGTGGCCAGTGAAATCGCGATTCCCGATGCCATGAGTGACCAGATCGATGAGGTCTGTGAGAGCCTCAGCGAGATGATCGCTGAGACCGATGAAGATCTCATGGAGAAATATTTCAGCGGTGAGCCGTTCAATGACGAAGAAAAAGAACGCGGTTTGAGACTGGGCATCACATCAGGTTCCATCTGTCCGGTTCTGACCGGGTCCGGAACCGCCAACTGGGGAATCCGTTTTGTCATGGACAGTCTGGTGCATTATGTTCCGTCGCCGCTTGATGGCAGAAAAACCGTCGCCCGTGACGCGAATGACGAGGAGATTGAGCTGCCGGCTGATCCGGATGGCCCGCTGGCCGCTTTCGTCTTCAAAACAATCGCTGACCCGTTTGT